>NZ_JAEHBI010000049.1:0-41318 GCF_016483705.1 Bacillus cereus group sp. N6 | reverse complement strand
GCCCGGTGCAATACCGGACTCACTTTTATCAAGCTGCCTAATGAAATAACCGTGTCTAACTTTTAGGGGTCACTTCATTTTTAATGAGAATATTTTATGAATAAATGGATTGCTTCTTCTGGTATATAGAACTTGCCATTGCTTTCTACAACGACACTACCTAATTCATATTCTTTATTCTTAATACGAATTATATTTTTATTTACAAATAATTGAGCTTTTACATTATTACGTTTTACTATGAGCACCGGGTTTTCTGCAACAGTATTATCTATTGTTACTGTTGCACCTTTTCGTTTAAAGGCTAATTCACTCTCTACAAATAATTTGTTTGTTACTTCTTCTAAGTTAAAGTCCATTGCTTTCGCCATCGTCTTCGCAATGTCTGTGTTTTGGATCAAACCGTTTGGCTTTTGAGGACCGTAAGAATATAAAAACACATCCTCACCTGTATGGCCTCCTGTTGTGAAGCCTATGTTCGCATGATTGGCCAATAATGTAGTAAGTATTGGACCTACATCCGATTTCTTTTTTGCTGCTTTTACTCTTTCTTTTTCATCATAAGTTAAATTGTCCAAACCGTATAATTTAGCTACATCTTCTACATTTGATAAATCAGATTTTAGTTTATTTGTAGCACCTTCAAGTGTCATTTTCGATTTTTTTAATGGACCAATGTATGCAGAGACCGGCGTAATATTATAGCCTTTTGTCGTATTCGCATTCCCAATAGAAATACCGCTGTTACCATGATCAGTTACAGCTATTAACATCGTATTACCATCTTTTTTTGCAAATTCCACTGCTTCTGCAACTGCGTTATCAAATGCTAATACATCACTAATCATCCCTATTGGATCGTTCACATGAGCTGCCCAGTCTGGCTTACTTCCCTCTACAAATAAAAAGAAACCATCTTTATCTTTTGATAGTGTTTGAATTGCTTTTTCCGTCATTTGAGAAAGTGTTGGTTGCTCCGGATTTGTTGCTTCACGATCCATATCAAACGCAAGGGCATTATGTGAGAAGGAGCCCCAAATTTTCTTAGATTTAGAGTTCAATAATGCATCTTTCGTTTCAACAAAGTCGTATCCTTTGTCTTGAATCACCTTTACTAAATCTTCACCATCTTTTCTTTTTATAGGTAGCAGTGCCTCTTTTCCCCCACCTAATACGACATCTATATTTTGATACACTTGCTGCTCCGCAATTACGTCAAAACGCTTACGGTTAATATGGTGAGCAGAAAATCCAGCGGGAGTAGCATGCTGAATTTCAGCTGTAGCAACTATTCCAGTTGCGCGACCAGTGCGCTTGGCACCTTCTAAAACATTGGCAACTGGACGTAACTTGTCCTCTTCTTTTATTGATTTTAAGCCAGGTGAACTTACAATAGAAGGTAATATACCTACATATCCTGAATTCGATTTATTCCCCGTCGCTAAAGCTGTAGCTGCTGGGGCTGAGTCTGTTATAGCTGATTCCGCCGAATAGGTACGAACTCCTCCTGTTACAATTTCATCTAGTGCAAGTGGTTTCCCTTTATACAAGCGAGCTAATGTCGTTGCTGAAGAACTCGTTCCGTCCATAACCATTATGATTACATTTTTCGGTTGCCGTTCTACTTGTTTCACCTTAGCTTCCACCGTATGATAATTCATCATGCTTTCCGTACATAACATACTTAGTGTGATTGTTCCTACTAACAGTAACCTTTTCATCAATAAACCCAAATTCGACATTGTTGTTCCTCCGTATGTTTCACATTCATTTATATACAAAAAGATTTCCACAACCTATATATGTTTTATTAGTCCCCAATTTTCATGAAGCTAACAATCATTACCTTCACTTTCTTTTATTAGTAAAGCAACGAACGGTACATATCATAGCTTTTTATGTTCAAATAACTAGAGACCACACCTTTTTTATAAAAACGTCTTATCATTCTCTTCACTAAAATTTGTTTCTCAATAAAAATCCGCTTGAAATAAATAAGAATTTATTGTTAAACGATAAAATTTATGTTAAATTAAAATGATAATTTAAAAATGAGGTGCTTTATATGAAACAAGGATCAACACTCTTTTTAAAGACAGCAATTATCCTTATCGGTATTCCTGTTTTTGCTTTGTGTATATTTTTAATTCCTAATATCGGGAATTACGCAGCGGACTTATACCCGGATATTGCATATATAAAATATCTTGTTTTAATCAATCTATATGTAACGGTGATACCTTTTTATTTTGCTCTATATCAAGCCTTTAAACTTGTAAGCTACATTGATAAGGGGAACGCCTTCTCGAAATTATCTGTTAGAGCTTTAAAAAAGATAAAACAATGTGCTATTACAATTAGTGTATTATATGTAGTAGGTATGCCGCTTTTCTATCTTGTAGCAGAGAGAGATGATGCACCAGGTATTATAATAATTGGCATGATCCTTATCTTTGCTTCAATGGTTATCGCAGTCTTTGCTGCCGTTCTCCAAAGACTTTTAAAAGATGCGATAGATATAAAATCAGAAAATGATTTAACGGTCTGAGGTGAATAACATGGCAATAATAATTAATATTGATGTAATGTTAGCGAAACGTAAAATGAGTGTAACTGAACTTTCAGAGAAGGTTGGAATTACAATGGCTAACCTTTCTATATTAAAAAATGGAAAAGCAAAAGCAATTAGAATTACAACTTTAGATGCTATTTGTAAAGCGTTAGAATGCCAACCAGGGGATATTTTAGAATATCAACCGGAAGATACCGAATAAAAAGAGTCCTTCATACGAGAAGGACTCTTTTTATTACATATTACGGCGCAAAACTAATTTGACCAGTAAACAATAATATAATCGTGATAATCCAAAATATAAATAATGATAAGGACAGTATTAATGAAAGAATAACAATCCCCTTCTTCTCTGTTTGTTTCGTCATCGTAATGCTAGAAAGTATGATACCTGCAACTGTGAGGGCAACTGTAATATAATCTCCCACTACATTACCCACATTGGCTATCCTTGTCGGTGTAATAAAAACGAACAGAAAACATAAAACACCGATGAGTAAAGATATGTAGCTTATTATACTGTACTTCTTTTTAGGAACTATTTCAGTTTTCATACTAACCCACCCCTTCTCTATAGCTATGTGTTTATATTAGTATGAATAACCATAATTTGGTTAAAATAAAAAAACAGATAAAGTGGACACAACCACTTTATCTGCCATTACATTTCTACCTAATTACTAACCCAGCTATTTCTTCTTTATCGTTATAAGTTACGATAAAGGTACGTTGTTCTTTACTATACTTTGCTACAAGAATAACAGTATATAAACCATCTTTTTCTTCAATCGATTTTTTCTCAATTTTTTCGAATGTACCAGCTTTTTCAATTATAAGCGTAAGTTCTTTCATTTGCTCTTCTGATAAGGCTGATTTCATTTTACTATCAAATTTTTCATGTACTTCTTTATACTTTGCTTCATTTAATAATGATACAATTTCTTCCGCCTTCAGAATAAAGTTTTTTGATGTACTTTCATCTACTTTATTACCGGTACATGCTGCAAGCGCGAACGCCGCGATAGCACTAATAATAATAAGTAACATTCTTCTCATTTTCATACACCCTTTCTTTTTAAAGTGAAACTATAACTAAAAACGAGTAAAGCACAAATTGCTATTGAAACTTCTGACATAATGATCCCGCTTTTCCCTGGTACATATAGCGATATAATGCCAGCTAATGCATTTGCAGTTCCATGGATGAGAATTGCATAGAAAACATAACGAAATTTCTTTTGGGCGACAGCTTGTAATATAATGAAGGAAAGTCCAATATGCAATATCATCGCGAAGATGCGCTCAATACCGCCGAAATAATAACTGTCACCATTTTGAATGACTGTTCGTGACAATAATAGGGATATTACCGGGATACCAACTATCAACACCGCTTCAATACCACCATGCCCTGCTCCAAATAAAAAACCAGACTGCCAATCTCGTTGCTTCATAAAATAACGCATTGCGATAAAACGAGCTATCTCTTCAAAAATTCCAGCTGATAAACTAAGCAAAAGTACAAATAATACAGGCTGCATTATTGAAAACATTTGAAAATCTGTGCTAATTCCATTTACATAATTCAGTATTGGTATGCGGATCAATATTTGCGATACAACAAAAGCCAATACACCTAACATATATGGAATATAGCGTTTCTTCCAAACAGCATATAAAAGTGCTACAAGCGGTAAACCAAAGCAAATCATTGTTGTAAAAATAAGTCCATTCATCTCGCTTCACCCCTTACTTGAAGTGTATAAAAACGAGTGAAGAAAGTATGTAGTTCTTTCCTATTCGGTTTCATTTTCATCATAGATGGTCATTTCATCTCTTTTAATATGAGTGTTTGCGTGAAATAAGGACTTACATAAGTTGTTTCTAACGTCGCGTTATTTGTTTTATTCATAATCCGTTTTAACGAAAATAGCCCGTATCCTCTCGCTCCTGCTTTACTTGAATGGTTTTTCTCATAAATTTTTTGCAAATCAATCGCTTCACTCTTTGAACTATTACGTACGATAAAATATTGTCGTGAATCCATTTCAAAAAATACGATTTGCAATATCTTTTCCTCACTATGTACTGCTTCTTCAATTGCATTGTCTACCAAAACTGAAATGATGCGAATAAATGAAATGATCGTCATCGAAACACTTTCAATGCTCTCCGGTATATCAAGCATTACTTTTATTTGATGCTGCTGGGCAGTGCCAACTTTCGCCCTTAATACACTTCTCACTTCAGGAATATGTATACGAGATAATTTCGCAATATCAAGTTCATGATCATTTATTGTTTTTAACGTAGGTGCTATAACGTCATAGTACACTTGCTCAATTTCTTTCACATTTTTCGTACGTATTCCCTCTTCTAACGATAGTAATACATTCATATAATCGTGACGGAAACTAGCAAGCTCATCATGCATATCCTCTAATTTCTCCACATAATCTAATAACTCTTTATCCAAACGTTTTTCATGCTCTTCTTGTAACTTTGCTTTCGATAAATGTGAACTTATAAGTACTATGATGACTAATAATAAAAATACAATAATCGCTGAAATATAACTTACATCACTGTATTGTTGATTTAACTTTGCTAAAAACGAAGAAGATGGCCGAGTTAAAATTAGTTCAATAATAAATCCGGCAATTAATAATATATAAGTTACATAGTATAGCCGACTACCTACTATATATTGAGCAATTTTTTGAATTCTTTTCCGAGCTACTAAAATACCGATAAAAGTAAGTGTCGATACGATAAGATGAATAATACTACCTGTCCATAAATATAAATTGAATGTTGTTAACATAAAGATGTTCATTCCTAAATCAAATAGCAACATTTTCACTAACGTTATAATCACCATACTCACTAGTGCAAAATATACATTATGCTTAAATTTCAATTCATTTTGCATTAATCCTAAACTTATTAAAAATAACACAATCGTACTATTCAACTCTGGGTATCTCGTTACTGTTACGACAATAGCAAGTAAAATAATGAATATCGCACTTAAAGCTATTAACATTCTATATGACAATCTATTGTACCGGATTAATTGAATGTATAAAAACGTATGGCTTATACTAGTAAGCAGTATTGCAAATAAATCATAAATATACATTACATCTCACCCTTTAAGATGTTGCGTACTTTACTGAATAAACGACGTGATACTGGAATACGTTTCCCGCTTTTTAAAACTATCATTTTTTGCTTCGCATCATAAGAAGACAGTTGCTTCGTATTCACGATATATGATTGATGACAACGAAATAAACGTTCATCTACTAATTCAATTTCTTTTAAAGTCCCATAAAAATAAACAATTCGATCTAACGTCACTAATGCTAAACGGTGCGGTTCATCGGTCATAACATATTCAACTTCATGAAACGGAACCCGCACAGTTGCATTACTATTTTCAACGATAAAGTCATCGGACGGAATAATATGCTTATTACGCGCTTCATATTGGAGTAAACATTGTTCAAAAACGTTACGCCTCTCCTCGTATGGCAACCCTTTATCAATAAAAGTTAAAGCTGATACCATGTATTGATATGAAATAGGTGCAAATTCAGAATGCGTCGTTACAAACACAATAATTCCTTGCGTATCATACTTTCGTATCTCTTGTGCCACTTGTAACCCTTTACGTTCTTCTCTTTTTATCTCTATATCTAAAAAATAGATTGGGATATACTTCGCCTTAGGAATGTTAGTAATGATGTTTTCACTTTTACTACTCACCTCGATAAAATCAAAAGGCAACATATATTTCTCACAAATCTCTTCAACTAGCCGTTTCATTTGCTGCGCTTGTATGACATCATCTTCTAAAATAAAAATACTCATGTAATCACTCGTTTTATTGAAATCTTTCCATCTATAGATTTATCTATAACTATATAATTCAAATTGTTATACTAATCTCCTTCCCAAGAATTAAAATAATTAATTTGCTATTACATAGAGAAACCTCAACTATTCAAGCACAAAGTTGAGGTTTTCTTCAAATCATTCTATAACTAAATCCGCCCGATCCTTCGGCAATTCCGTTTCTAAGTAATAATCCTCTGCTTTCCAATACCTATTTTCAAACTTTGAAAGGTTTTTCTGCGTTTCTTCACTCTCACGTAGAAACCGTGTCTCTCTTGGACAATCTAAATACACCATATAATGAAAGAAATCTCTCCATTCTTTTCTCTGTAGAAAAACACCTTCTATTACAATTACGCCTACTATGGGGATCTGTACTTTTTTCATCTCGCTTGAGTCTGTCTCATTATTATAGAACGGTAATTTCAGTTTTGTGTCATTTTGTAACTTCTGAAAAAACTTCTGCCGAAGCCATTCAATATCCCATTGTAAATAATAATACTCATACCATTCTTCATAGCCAGTATGATACCGTTTATTACGTTCTACTATATGATCATCAATATGAAAAATATGGAACGGAATACTTTCTTGTTTCATATTTTCTTTTAAGTTTGTTACAAATGTTGTTTTACCCGATCGACTTAGTCCATCAATACCTAGAATGAACCTATTTTCTTTATGCTTCTTCATAACATTTATAAGCTCATTTGTACGCATTACTTCTTCCACTCTTCTTTTAATAACGAGTATAAAATTGTATCATGAGCAACTCCATTTTGAATCATATGTTTTCGAAGTAATCCTTCTTCTTGAAACCCTGCTTTACTTAATAATTTTTGAGAAGCTTTATTTTCTATATATACAACAGCTGCAATTCTTATAAGTTGTAACGTTTCAAACCCGTAAGTTAAAATCGCCTGTAACGCTTCCCTTGCATACCCTTGTCCCCAATATGTATCGTCCAATTCATAACCAATTTCAGCTCGCTTATGATGCTTGTTTATTAAATGAAATCCGCACGTTCCGATTAATTGGCCCGTACCCTTTTTCTCAATTCCCCAGCGAAATACAGTTCCTTCTTCATAACGATTTTTAAACGTTTGAATAGTCGTTTTCGCTTGCTCAATATTTTCGAAAGAATCCATTCCAAAATAACGTATAACAGATTCTTTTGAAAAATAACGGAACATCGTTTCTGCATCTAACAGTGTTAGTTCTCTTAATTGTAAACGTTCTGTTTCTAGTTTCGGAAACCCCATCTCTTTTTCTCCTTCTATTCTAATGAACTGCAAATTTCAATATAATTCCCATCTGGATCGGCAATGTATGCAATTGTTTGTCCCCACGGTTTCACAATTGGTTCAACTAAGATTTTAATTCCTTGCTCTCTAAATTGTTCGATTGTTTCTTGTACATGATTAACAACGAATCCCAATTCAAAATGAGAAGATTGTAACTCGCCTTCTGTAAGTGGTAGACCTGTTAATTCTTTCACATCTTGCCTTTTGTTCATCGCTAAAATTGTAGAACCAGTATTAAATTCAATATATGTACCATGCTCCGCTTTTATAGGTAACTGTAAAATATCTTTATAAAATCTTAAACATTCTTCGAAATTTTCTACATATAAAATGATGTACTTCATTTTTAAATTCATTTTACATCCTCCTTTATATCCATCCCTAAAATTTCGACAAATGTCTCATAAAAACCTTGTTCCTTATAGCAACGAGCACAAAAAAACGAGGCCGATCTCTCGGCCCCCCCAGCTTATTGGCATAAAACAGGAGATTTGGTTTGGACATAACCAGTTCGTACTCTTATTATATTTTATTTTTTCTGAATTTTTAATACTTTGAACACCCATTTATATTGAGAAAGTTTTTTTCTTGCATAAAATTAATGAGTTTAAGAAATGCTACAAATGGAGGTGTATACATATGGAACCAATGCTATGTCCAAGCTGTAAAACGAACCGTACTCGCTTTAATATTCTTGAGCAACAAGTAAAACCAGTCAAGTTAAATCCACAAACTGGTCAAGTAGAAGAAGAATACACAAATGAAACGATGAATGCTTTTCATATGTCCTATCAAGGACCAACATATAGAGTCCAATGTGCTGTATGCGGACTTGTTGAAAACCCAGAACAATTTATTAAACCTGCGCAAAATCAGTCTTTTTCTTAAACATTTTTATTACCCCCTACCACTTTTCTATAGGGGGTTTTTTGTTTCATATGTTAATGAAAAAACATTTTTCTTCCTTATTATAAATTACACCTCACACCTTCTTTGTCATCTTTTATTTTTTGATCCTCAATATGAATCGTTTTTTCTTCATTTATTATTTTCGGGATATTGCGGTTTTAATCTTTGCAACTATTAATCCCTTACCTTTATATAGAGTTTTATTATATAAAAAAGAGCGAACAAAAATGCAATTATATAAAACCAAAAGAAGTTGATCCCGATATTTCTCCCTACAAAATCAACTTCTTTTTAATTCTACTTTTTATTATAATATTTCACTTTTTAATTTCTTAATTTTCCAAGTGAGTCTTATAAAGAAGTACATCCACATACAACCTGTAAGACCTGTCATAACTTTCGCCCAAATTGGCACTCTTGATTCCATCGGGCTTAAAAATAGGTTATACATTGTATTTTTGTAATGCCCAACCTTGCTGATGCATCTTTCGTAAAAAAGCTTCTTCTTTTTCTAAATTCCATGCCGTAAAAAACTTAAATACGCTTTTAGTCTCCATCTTCCATTCACTCCCCTAAAATACTATTCCCATTCCTTACAGATCTCTGCAACCTGTTATACTCTAGCTCTAACACTTCTCTACCCAGTGGTGTTAACTCGTAACACTTCTTTCTATCTGTAGAGGCAACTTCAACTATTAACATCTCTTTTAGTAACTTTGTCGTATTCCCATATAAAGTACCTGGACCGAGCTTTACTTCTCCATTTGTCATCTCTTCTACCATTTGCATAATTCCGTAACCATGCATTGGTTTCACTAGTGATAACAATATGTAATATGTCGCCTCTGTTAACGGAATATATTTTTTCGCTTTCGCATTCATAATAACCACCTCCGATATATCAAGAAGCGATATTGTATAACTACATTCCAAAATATGCAAGTATAATTTAATAACTGGATATTTATTTCTTTGAATTGAAAAATCATATCAATTTTCTGAATAATTTGTTAAAATATAGAAATATCCGTTTATATTTTGAAAGGAATGATACATATGATAAATAAATTGAAAGAAAATATAGGATCAGTTTTTGTCGGTAAAGAAAATGTTATTGATTTATTACTTGTTTCTTTGCTTGCTGATGGACATGTACTGCTTGAGGATGTGCCTGGTACGGGGAAAACGTTACTTGCGAAAACACTTTCTAAAAGTATTGGTGGTAATTTTTCTCGTGTCCAATTTACACCTGATGTACTTCCGAGTGATGTAACAGGTATTGAATATTTCAATCCGAAAACGAGTGAATTCGAATTAAGACTTGGACCAGTTATGACCAATATTTTGCTTGCGGATGAAATTAACCGCGCTATGCCTAGAACACAGTCTAGTTTATTAGAATCGATGGAAGAACGACAAGTAACGCTTGAAAAACAATCTACTCCTCTTCCGAAACCGTTCTTTGTTATTGCGACGCAAAATCCAATTGAATCACAAGGAACGTTTCCTCTACCAGATGCACAGCTTGATCGTTTTTTAATGACAATTTCAATTGGTTATCCATCTACAGAAGATGAACTACAAATGATGCGACGTTTTCGTAGCGATGTACCACTAGAAAGTATCACATCTGTTATTTCTTTAGATGATATTTTAGAAGCACAGAAACGAGTAAAAGAAATTTTCGTATCAGAACCGTTAGAACATTACATTATTAAACTTGCTCACGCTACAAGAAATCATGATTACATCGCTAATGGTGTAAGCCCGCGTGCCACATTAGCTTTAGTACGCGCAGTTCAAGCACTAGCCTTTTTACGCGACAGAGAATATTGCACGCCAGAAGATATACAATTTTTAGTTCCTTCTGTTTGGAATCATCGTATCGTCTTATCAATGGAAGGGGCATTACGCACGACAAAAAATGAAATTATACAAAGGATTTTAAAAGAAGTTGACGTACCAGTGGAGATTGAACAAACATGAATGGACAGCGTGTTGTAACTGTACCTTTATTTTTCCAACTTCATATTATTCAATTAAGTGTGCCAGGTGCTATACTATTCACATTTTTTATGCCACAACGAATCATTATGTTTTTCTTTTTCTTCTACTATTTATTTGCGATTTTTATTTATAAATATGTCGCTTACATAGAGAAGAAATTTGAAGTTATAAATGAGAAACAAACTACTCGGCTTTTTCCTAATGAATCTGGGCAATTTTTTATTCATTTAAAAAACGGAGCAAATATACCACTCGTTAACGGCGTTTGTTATTTCCATTTAAATCCGTCCCTACTACCACAAAAAGATCAAGGAATTGAACAAATATCAAAAACACTATTCTCTTTCCCGTTTTCACAACCTGCTCATTCGGCGCAAAAGTGGGATTTAACATTAACCGCAACGAAACGTGGTGTGTTTCAAATTGAACAGTTCGAATGTGTCTTGAAAGATCCTTTTCATCTTTTAACTGTACATTTGCCCATTTTTGATAAATTACGGACTGAAATTATTGTGTACCCTTCTCCTAAAGAAGTAGCAGGCTTACAAGAACTACAGCAACTTTTAACCGGATCTTATCGAACGAATTTTTCTTTTTACAATGATGAAACATCTATTATCGGTGTTAAACGATATGAACGTGAGTCTTTCCGTTCTATTCATTGGAAAGCATCTGCTAAAATGCAAGAATTACAGGCGAAGCAATATGAACCTGTAAAAAATTATAGTTGGACGATTTGTCTTTCATTAGCTGCTGATCGCGGGTTTGGTTGGAAAGATAATATAGAAGACCTTATTTCATTTGCAACATACATTTGTCAATACGCAACGAAGCATCAAATACCGTTTGAACTATTTATTAGTGTATTAGCTGAAGGTGGTCCTCTGCACTTACCATTAAACGAAGGGCAAACACATTACGGAATATCTTTAGAGGAATTAGCGCGTATTTCAGATGATAGTACTTTACTTCCGAAACAAGGATTTCTTCATTATGTAACGAGAAAAAGAGAACGATCGTCTACAATGATATACATTGGTTTACAGAGAAATGAACTCCCTCTTCTCTCTCAGCCTACGTTTCTCATTACTAACGAAGGGATGGTGGAAAAGCTTGAAAACTTGGCTTTATCACGTTAATGACTTTATTCTGCTGCTCCTCCTTTCGTTATTAACGGAAAGAGATGAACTCATCGGCATTGTTATATTTTTAGCAACAGGCTATATTGGAGTATTTCTTATCCATAAACTAATGAAGAAAAAAACAACAGGTTTTGTCATACTGTTAATGACTCAAATAATTGGTTGTTCTATCTTTCTCCCTTTCTCTCTGTTTGGCACAATTATGTTACCGCTTTTCTTCTTTATCGTACATGTAGTTGGACCCGGATATCCAGTTCAAAAGTCATTAGGTGGTATTGTATGGTTTAGTATTTCAGCCATATTTTATGCGCCCTTTCCACCTTTGTGGAAACTATTACTTTTAGTTTTACACATTATGATTACATTTTGGTTAACCGGGATAAACCGTAATCAACAGTTATTACGTTTCGCTTCTCTTATTACGATTGGAATAATTAGTGCTTTCCTTATTCCTATTTTCCCATACATTCGGCTTCTTTTTTCTTATGTCGTACAAGTAGTTGCTTTAGGATTTGGATACGCCATTAATCCGTTATTTTCGGCAGCTGAATCAAAAGAAACTGACGATTTTTGGTCGAATAAAGGGAATTTAAAAGATCCTCAAATTAAAGATGAATTTGGACATCGTGCTTTTGATCCAACACTTATAAATAGCATTACAATAATAGTCTGTACAACCATTGCTATTTACGTCGTTTGGAAAATAATAAAAAAACGAAAACAATTCAGTTTACCAAATATGCCTGCCTTCGAATCTACTATCATTACTGATAAAGAAGGTATGAGCCAAAAACGTTTGAAACAAAACAAACCGCCACATAACGAAATTCGAAAAGAAATTTTCAAACTTGAAAGTAAGTTAACTCCTCCTTTAAATAGAAAACGAGGAGAAACTGTTGAAGCATGGTTAGGACGAATAAATAGTGAAGAAGATGTAAATATTGAGAGTCATATTGTTATAGATGCTTATAATACAGTGCGTTATTCAAATGAGGAAAACACCGTACTGTTACATGAATTTAAGGAAGAGATTCAAAAACTCTATGCATATCAGAAGCGTTTGAAGAAAAGAAAGAAATAACACAACAAAAAGACTCCTATTTTTTCATAGGAGTCTTTTTATACTTCTACGTTACTTGTTAAATCGAAGCATTCTTCCCTGCTTCAATTTCTAACGACTCTTCATGCCACCAAAGTGTTTCTTCAGGGTTTTCTTTAGCGATTTGGTGTGCTTCTTTTTTCGTTTCTACTGTAGGATATGAGCCTTTTAGCGCACGTCCTGAAGTTGTAACGAATAATACACTAAATGCGACTAATCCAATAATACTTACACCTGCTAAATAAAATGCTGGTGCAAGCGGGTTACCAGTAGCATGAACTAAGTATGAACATACGAGCGGTGTTGTTCCACCGAATATTGATACAGAAATATTAAATGAGATCGAAAGTGCTCGATAACGTACATCAGTGAAAAATAGTGATGGTAATAATGAAGGTAGCGTTCCTTCATATACACTTAGGAAGAATCCTAAAATGAAAATACCTGCAAATATAGCAGCAATATGTCCGTTACCTATTAATATAAATGCTGGAATTGCAAATACAGTTAAACCAAGTAAACCAATTTGCACGACGCGTTTATTACCAATTTTATCACTTAATTTACCGAAATATAATGCCAGTGGAATCATAAGTGCCATCGTAATTGAAATAATTAATAAGCCAGTTGTTTCTTTGACTTTAAGTACTTGAGTTAGATAAGAAGGAATATACGAAAGAATCATATAATTCGTAATATTAAAGAAGGCGACAATTACTGTGCTTAATAAGAAGTCTTTTTTGTGATATTTTAATATATCCATAAATGAAAATTGTTCGTTGTCTTCAGATTCCTCTTGTGCTTTTTCCATCTCTTCAAAGATGGGAGATTCATCTAAATGACGGCGTAAATATAAACCGACCAAACCAATTGGTGCAGCTATTAAGAAAGGAATACGCCAGCCCCAGCTGAGCATTTGCTCATCTGTTAACAATAACGTCAAAATGGTAACAATTACCGATGCAGCAATGTAACCTGAGAGTGTTCCAATTTCAAGACCACTACCGAGTATACCACGCTTTTTATCTGGAGAAGATTCTGCGATATAAACCATTGCTCCTGAATATTCGCCGCCTGTAGAGAAGCCTTGAATCATTCGCGCAACTAAAAGTAGTATTGGTGCCCATACACCAATTTGTTCATAGGTTGGTAGTAATGCGATGAATAATGTAGAAAGTGCCATTAAAATAATAGTAGTACTTAACACGATTTTTCGGCCGTACTTATCTCCTATTCTACCAAAGAATACACCTCCGATTGGTCGAACGAGAAAGGCTGCTGCAAATGTACCGAATGTAAGTACAAGTTGCAATCCACTATTATCAACACCTGAGAAGAATAATTGACTTAAGATAACCGCTAAATACGCGTATAATCCGAAGTCAAACCACTCCATTGCATTCCCTATACCAGTAGCAACTACTGCTTTCCTGGCTTGTTTAGGATTGACAATATTAACGTCTTGAGGTTCAAAATTTAAATCATTATTTTGTTGCATATAATAAATCAGCTCCTTTTTTAATTTAACTTCTTTAAGCACACCTTCTCTTATTGAATAAAATTAATTCGAAGCACTTAAGGAAAATCAACGTCTCCTTGTCTGTTATTATTATTTCACATAATTAATTATTTGTCCAATTAAATGCTCTTTTTATATAAATTTACACCCTATTTAACTTTTTATAAAATGAAGTTTAGGCTATATAATATATACCTTTACACTACAAATGAACCTTTCATTTATTTATATTTATAACGTTTCTATAATTGTTTCCTATAACTTAGAAACCAGTAACTTTTACTAAAGATTTGCATATATTTAAAAAGTGAACTCATTAGCTCGAATTCTGTTTTATTACATTCAACTATAATATTATTATAGTTTTAAAGGAGGCTATTTTATGTTGGAAATAATACTTTCACTTACTACTGTTTCTTTTCTCTTAATTATTTCTGGATTTTTCATTACCTTAAAACAATATAAAGAAATTAAAAATATAAAGACTATATTAACTACAAAAAAAGAAAATGAGAAAACTCCATCCGAAAACTCCATCCCTCTGCAATTAGACCTTAGCGTTCTCAATAATTTACTCGCTTCTGGAATAAATAAAGGTTCTAATACAAGTAAAGAAAATTGTGAGTCTGATAAAACTAAATGATTGTTATGCTTATAACAAGAAGAAAATATATCTCCTCTTTTATCTAATCTTATTAACAACTACCTCTGATTAAAAAGGAGACTGCTTATGTGTAAAAATTCAATTTCTATTATTATCCCCATACAACATAAAATAAAAAATTTACCTAAAATTTTGAAAGCATGTGAACAACTACAACCTTTTGAAATTATCCTTACTATTATCAGTAGTGTCGATGATTCTATTGATATTGCGCGATCTTACAATTGTGAAATTATTACACTAAAAGAGCCGATAGAATCTACTAATTGTTATGTAATTGGTGCAAAAAAAGCAAAGGGAGAGTACCTCTTATTTTTAGATGAAAATTACATTATTCACTGCCCCTCACTTATACAATTTCTTCAACCATTACTAAAACAATCGGCTGACGTCGTATTAAATAATTTAGATAATTTTTTCTATCAAAAACAACAGCCAAATATAGCAATGATTTGGCAGCAAGTTACGAATCATTTTTTTCATCG
The DNA here is from genome assembly GCF_016483705.1 of Bacillus cereus group sp. N6. Lineage (NCBI taxonomy): Bacteria > Bacillati > Bacillota > Bacilli > Caryophanales > Bacillaceae > Bacillus > Bacillus cereus group sp. N6. The sequence continues at coordinate 25,717 of NZ_JAEHBI010000049.1, read as the reverse complement.
CCCAGATTTAAATGTTAACTCCTTATTATTTCCTCCCTATGCAATGACAAAAGAAGTACTTGAGGTAATTACTTCAGATAGTTTATCAAATCCAATATTGGCACAAATGAAAATTATTGAACATAAATTTCGGATTTGCGATCAATTAAACATTTCTATCCCTCAAGTTCCCTTTTTTCCTTCAACTCAACTCATTCATTATCATCTTGCAGCCATTGCAAATTGGATCAATCTAGTGCGAGATCAAAGAGCAAACTATACCGATTGTAATCGAAAGCGTGATATTATTTTAGGGCTTCAAAATGGTGAACCAAAATACATCCCAAAAATAATTACAGGTAAAGAGTTTTATTCGAATACTTATGGAGATAAACAATTATCAGTTATCATCCCTGTTCAAAATGAAGAAAAAACGATAGAATCTGTCATTTTTGAGGTGCAGAAATTAAAACCTTTTGAAATTATCGTTATTGTTAATGGATCAACAGATAAAACAGAGGAATTGGCGAAGGATTGCGATGCAACAGTTATTAGTTACGAAGAAGCACTTGGAAATGATACGGGACGTGCTGTTGGTGCCTATTTTGCCAAAGGTGACATATTATTATTTATAGATGGAGATTTCTTAATTTCTAGTTGTGATTTATTACCATTTGTACAATCTATTCAAAATGGCACGGACTTAGCTTTAAATAAACTAGATTACTACTATATGTATCGTCTCCCCTATTCTATCGTCACCGCATGTAAATATGCTATTAACTTAGCATGTAATCGAAAAGATTTAGGTATGGGATCCACAATTGCTGTCCCTCATGCTTTTAGTCGAAAATGCATTCATACAATTGGGTTTGATTCACTTCTTTCACCAACCTTAAGTCAAGTTAAAACAATTTTAGCAGGCTTTCATGTGCAAAATGTCCATTCTGTCGACGTCGATAAAATGAATCGTGTTCGACCTGAAAAACACTTCTCTGAGCAAGGTTGCCTTTCATTAGCAACACAACAAATCATTGGTGATCATATAGAAGCAATTTCTTACCTGATCGAACAAAAAGAGTACTTTTAATTATACATCCTGCCTACTAAATAATATATTATCTCATTTTTAATATATGACAGAATAAAAAAGATGGTTTGTAACCATCTTTTTTATTTTTACATCAGCTCAAAAGAAAAGTAGAAGGCAGGCTTTTCATTTCTTATTTTCTTAAGAAGTTTGAAAAGAGAGGCTTGTTAATGAAGATTCAACACTTAAATCATCTTTTAGTGCAATTGAGAAACATGCAACTAATGGTAAAGTAATAACAATTGATCCACTAGGACTAATTACAATTGTAGGACTTGTCCCACATGTGCCCCCACAATCCACTTCTGCATCAATTCCACTACCAGGGGTAATTGTAATTTTAAGACACACATCTAAACAAACATTATTCGTAGTACATGCCATAACTCTCCCTCCTTTCTCTTAACAATATATGCAGTTTATCGAATTTAGACACGACTCTCCTACTAAATTTTATAAATTAGCTGCTATTTTCTTATCAGTTTTATATATGTTTAATTTATTATTAAACTAGATAAATTAATTAATAAATTCAGATCATCTTTTACTGAAATAGAAATACATGCGGGAAATGGTATTACATTAAAATTAGATGAAAATTCATAATTGCACCTTAGAAATATTTCTGCCCCAACATTTGGATAGACCTTAATTTCTAAATACATATTAAAACACCTTTTATTGATGTAAGAAAAGGTATTCCCTCCTTACTTGCATCTGATATTAAGTTATATAGAACTTATCGTTACTTCTTTATTTATTTTTTACTTGATATACTTAAAATAAGTTAAAATAAAAAAGTAAAAACCTCTTCATGTATTTTAAGAAGTTTTTACTTTTCACTTACACCTGAACCAAAATGGTCACTTTTTTAAATTTTGTTTTCATTCCAATACTCAACTTATACTCTATCCGTTGCTATTCTACGCTTATTAGTAAAGTATCTTCCAAATTAAAATAAATCTTTAAAATCCCTATTCTTTAGTAAATATGAAAGCCCTTCTACATGATCACCGGTAATTCTCAATACAGCTGGTGGATGTCCTACTGTTGCAAAGTGCTCATTTGGACGAATACGATTTGGTTTCATTACATCTACAAAATGGACACATTCAACTTTATATCCTTCTAATATTGCCTTTACTTGCGCAACACACGCTGTATGAAGAGTATCCCAGCCAATTCCCTCTAAACATTTTCGACTAATAGCGTGGGGAACAGCAATTGTGGATCCCACACCTAAATCTTTACGATTACAAGCAATATTCAACATATATTTATATAAACTTACAATATATAGAGGAAATCTGAAATTTAAATTTAAATTATTTAAAACCATATCAACACCATCCGCAACAGCCTGCGTTAACGGATGAAGATCTTTTGCTGGAATAGCAAAATCAGCATCAATAAAGAGAAGTATATCCCCTGTGGCTTCTTGTGCACCAATTGCCCGTCCTACATCATGCCCTAATGCTTCTTGATAAACAATTACGGTTGCTCCTAATTGTTTTGCAATTACTTCTGTCCGATCTGTTGACCCATTAATGACAACAATTATTTCTTTCGGTTCAACTTTTCTTGCCTCAAGAATAACTTCTTTAATCGTCGCTTCTTCATTTTGTGCCGGTATAATAATTGATAACTGTTTCCCATTATAAATCGATGAATTCATACCCCATCCTTTATGAAAACTTGAATAATTCTTTTGTTTTTTTAGTTGCTCTATAATTTCTCTTTTTCTTCCTCCATCTGTATAGTTACCTCTATCATCTTTTCGTTGTAACCAACTTTCCAAAGCTTTTACATTCTCTTTAATCTCACATACTTCTAATTTAGTTAATTCATTTTTATAGAAAGAGGTTTTGTTTGCGGGTATATTATTCAAGGAGGTGTTAGTGATGGCTGACGAGGATTGTAGTCGCCACCCTTTCTCAATAAGAGTTACTTGGGACAGAATAGGGTTCTGCAAGATATCATATCCAATGTCTTCAATTGCTTTTTTAGTAATAGCATATGGCATAGATAACATCGAATCATATTTTAAATCCATACGCCCCAATACATCGTTTACTATTTTTCTATACACCATAGCAATGCTTGGCCATTCTACTCTCATCTTTTCAAAACATACAGAGTCTATGTTATTCAAGATTACATCCTGTTCCTTTTTTAGTAGTGGTTCTATAAATCGTTCTAATTCTACCGAAAAAATAACATCTTCTCCATTTAAAAATAAAATTACATCTCCATTAGCGATTTTCGCCCCATAAACTGGTGCTTTCCATTTATTTTTCTCTTCAATAACAACAACGTTACTCTCAACAAATGTAGGTATGGATTGTATCGCACTCATTCTATCATCAGCTACAATGATAATTTCTAATGGTTTTATATGGTGCACTTTGTTTAAAATTTGATTCAATTTCGATTTTTCTTCTCCTAAAACTATAACGACTGACAGTGCCACTTCTTTTTGTTCTTTTTTTACAGTCTGATTAGGCTTTACTTTTTTTATATATTCAATTGTTTCACTCTTACCTACCGCTGCATGCCCTGCTTTTTTATCGAAATATAAGTCTATTACAATTTGATTTACTTCTGTATCTTTATCCAGTTGTTCTAATTCAGAAATGAATGGTATTAAATGATTTTGCACATCAAATTCACACGCGAAATTTTGCAAAAAATAAATATTCGGTACATATTTAATGTGATTAAAAAATTTCACAACATTAATTCTTTCGCCAAATTTCTCCTCAACTTCTTCTCTTGATAAACCTGGATAAGACAAATCGAAAACTAGATTTATTGGTACAGGTATCCATTTTAATAAATTTGTTTGAGGATTATTAATTAAAACTGTGGAGCCCTTAACGAATCCAGCTAAAATTAAAGACATAAACCCTCCCCCGGAACTGCCATAAAACAACACATTTTTCGAATCAATTTTTAACTTTGTAAATAATATTTCTAAAATATTTGCTATATCTTGTAAGTAAAATCTATCTAACTCCCCTTGTCCCCAACCTAAAGATAATTTTCCAAGATATAATGTAGGATCATTATAATATATAACAGTATCTTCAAACTCTTCCATCCAAGAATGTCTATGAAAAATAGGTGGACCGATTGGCTGTTCTTGAAATCCACCTGCTCCGGATCCAAAAACAATAGTGTTAGAAGCACCCGGCTTAATACGAATTAAAAATTCATACGTTACTTTACCCCAATCAACCTTGAGTATAAATGGTTCTGTAGTTTGAAAATCCATTTGCCATAATTCTTCATATGAAATGTTAATTTTTTTGTACTGGTCTAACAGTTTAATCACCCTTTCCATCTATTTCAAGGTGTTCTATTAAGTAAGAGAGAGCTTCAACGTGATCACCAATTATTCTTAATACCGCTGGAGGATGTCCATTATGACTTACATTCTCCATTAAACGAATTCTATTCGGTTTTACAACATCAACGTAATGTACACATTCTACTCTATACCCTTGTAATATAGCTTTTACTTGTGCAAGACTAGGGCATAGTAAACTTTCCCAGCCTATTGCATCTAAACATGATCTACTCATAGCATGTGGAATTGCTACTAATGAGCCATTACTTAATTCTGGACGATTATATGCTAAATTAAGCATATACTTTACGACGTCTACAACATAAAACGGAGGATGTAACATCGGATTCAAATCATTTAATGCTATGTCTACACCCGCTGAAACTGCTTTTGTAAAGTGATGCAAATTACTTCCTGAAACACTAAAATCACCATCAATAAATAAAAGGATATCTCCTGTAGCTTCAAGTGCTCCAATAGCACGTCCAACATTATGACCAAGTCGTTCATTATATTCAATAATAGTAGCACCAAGTCTTTTAGCAATATTGGCCGTTTGATCTGTCGAACCATTTACAACGACAATTATTTCTAGCGGTTCTATTTTTCTTGCCTCAAGTATTACTTGTTCTATAGTCTCTTCTTCATTTTGCACTGGTATAATGACAGAAAGTTGCTTCCCGTCATAAATTGATGAATTCATACCCCATCCTCGATGATAAGAAGGATATCGCTTGCATTCACCTAACTTTTGAATAATATCTCTTCTTTTTCCTGCATCAGTAAACCCTACTCTTTTTCCCTTTTTCTCTATCCATTTAGAAATACTGATTAAATATTTCCCCACTTTCTCCCTTTCATTTTCTGACAATTCTTTTTTAACTAAATAACCTTCCTCTTCTAACGTTTCATCTCTAGATAACGTTTTTATTGCATATTGATCGTTAATCCGCCAGCCTTGATTAACTATGTTCATATGAGCTAGAACGATATTTTTTATATAATCAAAGCCGATATTTACCACTACTTCTTTCGTAAGTGCATATGGTAATGAAAGTATTGAATTGCTTTTTAAATCTGGTCGACTTAAAATTTCATTTAACATTTTTCTCCAAACAATATCCGTATTTGGACATTTACCAACTTCTATAAATTTATCTATTTTGTTTAATACTACATCAGCCTGATTTGTAACAACTGGCTCAATAAAATTCTTCATTTCATTTGAAGATAATAAAAAATTACTATCTACAAATAACAATACATCTCCTTTAGCTGCCTTTACAGAAGCTTCATACCCATCATAATACGTACTATATTTATCCATCAAAACAATATGGCATTTATGTTTCTTTGCTATTTCATACAAATTACTTCTATCGTTAGGAACGAAAATTATAATTTCAAGAGGATTTAGCTTCCATATAGATTGAATTGACTCTTCTAATATTTGTGCTCTTTCACTATACAAAATAATAACCGTTAACGATTTCATTACACGCCCCCTTTACACATCATGTGACATAAAATATTAAGTATTACCATTTCCTATGAATTTGCTACTTTATTAACATATTCAAAAGTGAATTATACTGTGTAAAAACAACCGTCTATTTTTGAAAATATAAGTTCTGCACTTACCTCCTTCCTCTTATCATTGTTTGTTACAACTCTCACCATTTAAAAACAAAAAAAGTCCTAATTTCTTTAGGACTCTATTAAACAAATTTATCAATATTATTAATTTTATATACTACCTTTTTCCATGTTATACCGCGATCTGTTGTAGTAAATATTTCTTTTTTATTACACGCCCAACCTTTACGCCGATTAAAAAAATGCAAACAAAATACATTTTTTAACAATGGATTACTTGATACTTTTATCCATTTTGATCCTTTTTTTATTATTTGATATACACTTCCATTTTCACTATTTATAACCCAGCCATAATAGGAACTAAAAAAAGAAACAGCCACTTTACTAGTATTTATTGTTTTATTTGAAATATGCCACGAATTCCCCTTATCAAATGAGTAATTCATTAAAAATTTATCATCATTCATTTTAGTTGGTATTACTAATAGGTTATTTTTGTAGATTGCTTTATAAGCCATAGCAGTCCCAGTATTAATCCCTTCAAGACTTGGAATATCTTTTATAGCTTGCCAACTTTCCCCACCATTTATTGTTTTAAATACCGTTGATGTTTCATAATGTTTTTGTAATGAAATAAATCCGACTAAATCGTTTATAAATGTTATCCCTGAAATACTATCACTAATACTTATATTTTTTATTACTTTCCAAGCTTTCCCTTTCGTTTTCAAATAGTATAAATTATGTTCAAATTTATTTGATGCAAGCTTTCTAGATAATACAATCCATATACTATCCATATTCGTAGCATGCAATTGCACTTGAACATCAGTCGATTTCTCCCAATCTTCTTCAACCGGTAAAATAAACTCACTCCATCTTTCCCCTCTATTAACTGTATAAAATATAGCTGGCAATAGATCGTCATTCGTTTTTGTTAAACCATATGCCCAAGAGCTTCGAGCGTTTATTGGATATGCAAATAATACAATTGAATTTAGAGGATTAACAACATCCCATGCTACTCCTCCGTTTCGAGTATATAAGATGGCTTGCTTTTTATTTGCATATTGAATACTAGCCCAACCATATTTATCCGTTCTCATTTGTAAAGAAGTAAATTGAATATCATTATTTTCCAATATATCACCTCATTCTTATTATTTATATATTCGTATGCTATTATTTTCAAAACGTTCTATCACTCGTTGTTAGTACCACTCGTTTTATCTACTATCTTTATATTTACTTTCTCTTTTCTTCAACAGTAAAATATCATTCAATCATGTATCAAATATAATGAAATCCCTTCTATTTTTTTCGTTATCATTTACCAACAACTGTATTTTACAAAATTCAAATATAAAAAATGCACCCCAATTGTAAAACTATTTTTAACAATTAGAGTGCACTTTATATAAAATTTAGCTTTTAACTTTTAAGCACTTACTACAGCAGCAACTTTATCCATACAAGAAATAAATTGAGTAATAAATGCATCAATTTCTTCTTTTTTAATTATATATGGAGGAAGTAAACGGATGATATTCCCTTGTGTAACATCAACTAACATCCCTTTCTCCATTAGCTCTACCTGTAATTTCTTTACATTTTCATTCGTATCATTCAAACTAATTCCAAACATCATACCAGCATGGCGGACTTCCTGAATATAATAAGAATTTTCTTTCTGAATTTCTTGCAATTTATCATTTAGATAGTGTGACGTTTCATACGCTTCTTGCATTAAACCATCGTCAATCAATGTGTTTAATACCGTTAACCCTAAAGCGGTTCCCATTGAAGAATGAGCAAACGTTGTGCCGTGATCTCCTGGTGCAAATACATCACATAACTTTTCACCTACAATAATTCCGCCAAGCGGTATCCCGCCTCCTGCTCCCTTACCAATTTGAATAATATCCGGAGTAATATTGAAATTTTGATAAGCAAATAGTTTACCAGTTCTCCCCATACCACTTTGAACTTCATCAACGATAAGAATAACATTATATTTATCACATAAGTTTTGAACACCATGTAAATATTCACTTGATAAAGGGTATATCCCCCCGCTTCCTAATACAGGCTCTAGCATAATCGCAATTGGATTTTCTTTAACGATTGTTTCTTCTAATTGCTCTATATTCTCACGCTCTACTTCATATACCGGAATCGATGTTTTAGGAAAATTTTGATATACACTTTCTTGTCTCGTAAAATGAAGTGCTCCTAACGTACGCCCATGGAAACTATTCTTCAGCACTACGATTCCTTCACGTTCCTCTCCCGTATTAGCTCTATATTTATCAATTAATTTTAATGTCGTTTCTGTCGCTTCCGTACCAGAGTTTGTAAAAAAGACCTTTCCGTTTTTTAAAGAGCAGTCAACTAATTTCTTTGCATACTCAATCGCAACTGGATTTAAAAAATGAAATGGAAGATGCAACGATTTCGTAACTTGTTCCATTGTCATTTGCACGATTTTCGGGTGATTGTACCCTAATACATTCACTCCGACACCAGAAAATAAATCTACATATTCTTTACCATCCACATCATATAGTTTGCAACCTTCTCCTCTTTCTATCGCAACCCTCGTACGACAATACGTAGACATCATATATTCTTTATCTAATTGAAACCAATCCGACATTTTAAATTCCTCCTAGTTATTTTCCCTGTTTATTTATGTTCATTCTCTATAAAGTCATGTATAAATTCATTTTTCAGATTAAAATTTTAATAGTAATTTTCTTCACGATATTCATTTTTCCATAATTTCTTCTATTTCAACAGGTCCACTACATGTGCATTTTTTTCATCTAGCGGTCTGTTACCATTTTGGACTTTGCGTGTCATACATAATCAAGGCTATGAAATCATATTTAGTAACAATGGACAAAAAAGATTTGGAGGCTATATAGATGGATGAAAACTATGATAAACAGGGGCAATCTTTACTAGGGAATGACTTTAATGAAAATAGAGAACGTAATGAACAAGCTATACTTCACTCACAAACAGTTGGTTCACGTGGACCTATTCTAAAGCAAGATAGTGTACTTCACGAGACGCTACAAGAATTTATTCACGAAAAAATTTTAGAAAGACCTGTTCATGTAAAAGGATTTGGTGCGTTCGGTTATTTTCAAACGATCTATCCAATGTCTGAACATACTAAACTACGTTTTTTACAAAATTCTAATGCGAGAGTTCCTGTTATGGTGCGATTTTCATTAGCCGTTAGTACGAAAGGAACACCTGACACTTCTAGAAATGTACGCGGTTTTTCTACAAAGTTTTATACAGAAGAAGGCATTTTCGATCTTTTATGTAATCACATCCCTGTCTTTTCCGTTCGTGATCCGATGCGTTTCCCTGAAACGATTCAAGCGTTGTTACCTTCACCTATAAATAACTTAATAGACCCTAATAGATTTTGGAGCTTTGTCGCTAGAGCGCCTGAATCCATTCATTTCGTTGTTCATTTATATTCTGATGCTGGTACGACCAAAAGTCTTCGCCACATCCCAGGACATAGTGTTAATACATATGTATGGAGAAATGCAGAAGGTAATCGAAAGTATGTAAAGTATCATTGGTACCCCTTTGAAGGTGTACAATACATTACTAGTGAGGAAGCGAATAAACTGGCTGCTGAAAACCCTGATTATAGCGGAAAAGATTTATATGATGCAATTGCAAATGGTAAACCAGTAGAATACGGTTTATATGTCCAGCTCATGGATCCGAAAGATGAAGCACATCTTTCTTATGACCCTTTAGATGATACAAAAGTATGGGATGAAAAGAAGTATCCTCTTATACCAGTAGGCAAAATGGTATTAAATAAAAATCCTGAAAATTATATGGAGCAAGTAGAAAAAGTCGCCTTCTCCCCTTCTAATTTACTAGACGGTGCAGAACTATCAAATGATAAAATGCTGCAAGGGCGTGCTAACATTTACAGTGATTCTCAAAGAAGAAGAATTGGTTCCGAATTTCGCAAATTGGCGATTAACAAACAGCAAAATTGGACGCCTGCTAATCAAATAACGAGCGGTGACGGAAGATACGTTGAAGGTAAACTTGAAAGAACTTCTATTACGAAACAGGATGACTTTACGCAGCCTAGTGAATTTTATGCGAAGTTAAAACCGATAGAAAAAGAACATCTTGCTAAAAACTTAGCTAGTGATATGAAAGTTATTTCTGATGATATTCGAAAGGTTGTTTTGGGGTATTTTCATAAAGTGTCTGCTGATTTGGTAAAGAGGATTGAAAGTGCAATGCAAAAGCTTTAAGTATATAAAAAAACGTCATTTTAAAAATAAAAAATGACGTTTTTTTATGGTGAAATTATTAGTAATTTCTACCGCTTCATTTACAATTCTTAACGGAATTTTTCCCCTTCAAAATTTCCGTTATTTCATTTTACATTATGGTACTCATTTCTCTTTTTCAGATAATCTTTTTCACATTGTAACGGTTTGAATTTCACTTTTTTCCCTTTCTTCTTTTTCGTTTTTATAACGAGCCATTCCCCTTTTTCAACGTCTAGTTTAAGGCGTTTCATTACATTAATATTATCTTTTTCTTTATAAAGTAAAAATGCTTCTTGCGCCCTCACAAATAAGCTGGGCTGCTCGCTAAATCCACCACTATCATAAATTTTAGTTAGCGAATTATAATAAGAATCATTTTCCTTTCCACCATACATCAAATGGGCAGCCTCCAGATCTCTTTTACTTACTTCCCAAAAACTGTGTGCATCAATATTTAAATCAAACGTAGATTTAATGTCCCTCATAATGTTTTTCACATACTTCTCATCTCGAATTTTCCTTTTTTCAAGACAATCAGAAGATAACCTTGGTGCATCTGATTGGGAATGTACAACGTGTTGTATCGATACACACAAAATAAATACGCTTAAAATGTAAAATATTTTTTTCATATTTACATATCACCTCAAATGATTTATATACTATATCATTTGAGTCTTACAATATTCTTATGCTAACAATGTGAAAGGCCCTATAAATTGGACTTTTATAGAGCCTTTCATATTAACATTGCTTTATTAAATTTACCGGTGAAGCCATTACCTTACTATTTTTCACATCATATAGTCCTATAGGCGTTACCCGTATAAAAGGCAAGTGCGTCGCAGAAAAGAATAAAATGGTAAATGCCGGATCGTCATACCTGTAGCCACGCTCTTGCAATAATTTCACCAACTGTTTCTCTTCCTGTATTAATTCACTCATTTTTAAATTAGACATAATCCCGAGCAATGGTAATGCGATTTCGTGTAATACTTCATTCTTTTCAGCTATTACCATTCCCCCGCCAAGCTCTTTTACTCTATGAAAAGCTGTAAGCATATCTTCTTTATTCTTCCCAATAAGAATGATGTCGCCGGTACCAGAATAAGAGCTAGCAAGACCACCTAGTTCTTTCGCAAAACCTTTCACAACTGTATTCACTCGCCACGTACCGTCACGAGCAATCATCATAAGAAAACACTCATCATGATCTAGAGAAAGTTCATCACAGTTTAAATCAATTTCACTCGTGTATGGTTTAGTTATAACGTTATTCAATAAATGTATACCCATTTTATGAGAAAAAATCATATCCTCTTTTTCTATGGACCAGTTTAATAATACTGGAGTTACTTTGAATTTACTCCAGTCTATTTGTAATGATTCATTTTTGTTTATTCCGTCACGCTTCCCCCATTTCCCTTTTGCAAGTACGCTTATTGGAACCGGATTTTCTTTACTTTCCAAAATATTAATATTAGCAATTCTACCTGTCGCAATTGAACCATGTAGATGTTCCATATTATAATAACGAGCGATATTATAACTTGCCATATGATAAGCATCTATTATTGGCACTCCTTGTTTTATCGCGGTAGCTATCATTACGTTTGTCATTCCATTTTCATAAAACGAAGGATGTGAGCCGTCTGTAGTAAGAATAAATCTATCAAACTGCTTTACTCCTAGTTCCAACAATTCTTTTAGTAACACTTCTAAATCTGGGCGGATTGAAGAATTTCTTAGGGAAACCGTGTAACCTTGCATAAGACGAGTGAAAGCTTCCTGCCCTGTCATCGCTTCATGATCACAATCTGTACCTAACAGTTTTAACTTCGCTAAAGTCGTTTCAGATGCTCCTGGAAAATGCCCTTCTACTTTTTTATGTAATCGTTTCGTTTCCTGCACCCAATGTAACATTTCATCATCGCCATGTAATAACTTTGGCCACGCTGTTAGCTCGCCACCTTGAAGAACTGCTTTATGCTTAAGCCACTCTATTATTTCTTCACGATTAAATAAAGATTCCCCGTTTTGCAATTCAGTTTGTCCATCAAAACGACACCACCAATACATACTTGCTGGAATCTTTTCAAATTCATCTAATAAACGAAATGCTTCTTCACGTTGTAATGTGAAAAATAAAGTTAAATTATCATTAATAAAAGTCGTCGTCCCAAACTGCATCGCATAATTTGCTAACGTTTCTGGATTATATAATTGATATGGATGTGCATGCGGTTCTATGTAACTTGGAACTATATACTTTCCATCACAATCAATGACTTCACATTTATGTAGTTGCGCTGGCAGTCTTTCTCCTACATAAATAATGCGATCATCATAGATCCAAATATTTGCTTGCATCCACTCGTGCATATAGGAATTTAAATAAGTTGCATTCTTAAATAAAATGTGCGGACTTCTTTTGCCATCTATTATTTCAACATGTTCTCTTAATTGCTTGTTACTCCACCTGAAATCCTTTTGTTCCACTGTATTCAACTCCAATGCTATATTAGTTAAGATGAAAAATAATTAATTAAATAAACTATTTTTCATACAAGCCCACTAAATACGTACCCCTATTATATTTAATAATCATAAAATAACAATTTTCAGAATAAATATCGTTTTTATTGTTCACTACTTCTCCTTTTGAACATAAACATTTCTGTGCAGTTGTTTTACTGAAATCTTCGAAAGAATAACGACTATTTCGTAAAGTAAAAAACGTGTCACCTTAATACGATGGCACGTTTTTTACTTTGCATTTCAAATTATGATTAGTTCATACTATTTCGGAGCTGATTTATAAAGGCATGGGCTGCATTTGAAAAAACTTGATTCTTTTTCCAAATAATATTTAAGTTCGCTTCTAATTTAGGTTGTAATGGTTTAAAGCAAAGTTTACTATTTCCTGACGTGTTAATTATCTTATCTATACATAATGCATATCCAATACCTTCTTCAACCATAAGTGCTGCATTATAAAGCAAATTATAGGTTGCGACGATGTTTAAATTATCTATACTTTGTCCAAACCATCCTGTTAATTCATTACTAACAGTAGATTGTCGTGAAATGAATAATGGTTTATCTATTAGATCCACTGGGCTAATAACTTGTTTATCCGATAAAGGACTATCTTTACACATTAATACACCCCAAGTGTCTTTAGCTGGCCATTGTGCATATTCATATTTTTGTTTATCAGTTGGCTCTATAACGACACCAAAATCTAATAATCCACTATCTAATTTACTCTTAATGTCATCAGCATTTCCGCTGTACAAATGAAATCGAATATTTGGATAGTCTTTTATTAATACTTTTAATGTTTTCGCAATAAGATGCATCGCTTCAGTTTCACCGGCACCAATGTAAACTTCCCCGCTTATCATTTCTTTTGAATCTTTTAAGTTCGCTTCCGTTTTATCTGCTAAATCAACAATCTCCTTCGCCTTTTTAAATAAGTATTTCCCCTCTTCTGTTAATGAGATTTTCCTATTTCCTCTTATAAATAAATTTGTTCCTAATTCCATTTCTAAATCTTTCAGTTGCCTTGATAATGTTGGCTGTGACAAATGTAATTGTTTTGCAGCTGCTGAAATACTTTCTTCATTTGCTACAGCAATAAAATAGCGTAACACTCGAATTTCCACGATAGTCTCCTTTTACATATAGCTAATAAGCATATGAATGTATTTAATATAGGTATTTGATATTGGAATCGTATCATTTTATGATTGTATTGAAAAGATTAGCGTTTTAGAGGGGAGTATAACAATGGATATGAAAGATTTTATAAATTTTTGTAAGGCCGGCAAGCCTATTTCAGGCGAGGATAAAGAATTACATGATCTACTAGTTCAATGTAGCTATGAAGCCCAGAAGATAACAATGAAATTAAATACATCTTATCATTCTAAAGAAGAGATTGTAGCGATATTTAGTGAATTAACAGGTAACAACATTGATCCATCTTTTATGTGTTTTCCACCGTTTCATACAGACTTCGGTAAAAATATTACAATTGGAAAAAACGTATTTTTTAACACTGGATGTTCTTTTCAAGATAGAGGCGGAATTCATATAGGAGACAATTGTATGATCGGTATGAATGTTACATTTGCCACACTTAATCACGGGCTAACTTTAGAAACAAGAAATACAACATACGCTTCCCCTGTTACAATTGGTGAAAATGTATGGATTGGTTCTAGCGCAACAATACTTCCTGGTGTTTCAATTGGGAACAATTCAATTGTTGCTGCAGGTTCAGTTATTACAAAAGATGTACCTGCAAACACCGTCGTTGCAGGGGTGCCGGCAAAAGGTGTGAAAGTCATTCATAGCAATTAAAAATATCCTAGATTTTTGAAATGCAAACAAGCTACTTTGATTGAAATTTGCTTTACTGCTTATATATTTATTTTATCGCTCTTGTTAAGAATTTTATTTCTCCTTGTGAGAAGAGAATGTACCTATATATTTTGCTATACCGCAATAAAAAGACTTATAGAATGATTCTATAAGTCTTTTACTATAAGGAATTAACCTATACCCATCGATTAACAAATTCAAAAACCAAAAGATTCGCGATGAATAAATTTCTAATAAATCACTATTCTCTCTAATCATCAAAAAGTTCACAATAGTTGAGCAGTTCCTTTTACTGCCTCGTAGCCAAAATATATTCCAAACAGAATTAAAACAATGCCTGCTACTATAGAAATCCATTTCATTACTGTATGATTAATAAATCTTCTACCAAAATGAATAGATGTAGCCATAAATATATCCCAAAGCATAATCCCAGCAAAAATGGCTGCATTATACCATAAAGCTTGTTCTTTTCCAATAGTATTCATGGCACTAGTTAGAACTAATCCATATATCCCTATCCAAAAAATAATATTTAATGGATTAGAAATTGCGATAGCAAACCCCGATAGAAAAGATTTTAAAGGATGTTCTTTTTCACCTGATGAAATATATTGAACTTGTTTAGTAGCTTCTTTCATACTTTCATAACCCAAATAAATCATCGTTACAAAACCAAAAATCCAAATGCAAAGTTGAGCAACTGGAGTTGTTAAATAAGTCGAAATACCAAAGTAAATTAAAAACATCATTACAACATCTGCTGACATTGCCCCGACTCCCACTAACCATGCACTCAAAAAACCATTTTTTATTCCTTTATTTATTTGAGCAACATTAATCGGACCGACTGGTGCAGACAATGAAATCCCTAATAATATATAACTGAATATCATGCTAATCATTTTTCTTCAACCCCGTAATAGGACATCTCATTACACTTTCTTCATTTGTTTCTGGTAACATATATTGTTTCCATTCAAAGGTTTCTTTTATTCCGTAATCCCCTATATCTGGATGCATTGGAATATCATCATATGCTAACAAACGTTTTCTAATCACTTTCCACACTTGTTTCCCTTGTTTTGTATCACCTGTAATATCATCCAAAGTACCTCGAGGTTGTAACGTAATTTCAAGGCCGGTTCCTGTATATCTACTTTTTCTCTCAGAATATATTGGAGCCCTACAAACGACAAATATAGGTTCACCACCAAAACAAAATTCCCATTTAGCGTTATAAGGATCTATTGGTATTTCTGCATTCCATGGCTCCGGATCATTTCTCATTAAAAATTGTAATACATTCCAAAATTGTTTTTTGTATTCTTCAGCCAGTAATTGTTTATTAGATGGTTTAAAAAATATTACTAAAGTAGTTCTCTTTGCAATTTGTTGATATGTTTTAATATATTCATAAATCCCATCTCTTAGTTTGAACAATTCATTTTCATCATAAGCCGATTCGGAAAATATATATCTAGACCAACCATGTTTCTCAGAATCCACTGCAAAATAACACGGAAATGGTTTAGATTGATCTAAAATGCTATCGTGAAAATTATTGAAAGATACAGTTTTCCACTCATCTAAAATCCCTTTATTTTGTTCTTCAATTATTCTCTTTTGATCGTATAAATACATTTTTGTAGTTGGCATTACTAAAAGCCCCCCTAATATATTTATGATTTTTTCTCATATAGTAAAATATTATTCTCAACAATATTTAAAATTTCATTTATACTTTTTGTAGGTATTTCAATTGTTATCTCAGGTATACCGGGAGATAATAAAAATTTATTATAGTTATAAATTTTTCGATCTATAATAAGTGTGATTTCATCTGAATAGCCAAATGGAGATACGCATCCTGGAACACAAGAAGTTTTTTCTATTAACTCCTCGGCTGAACAAATAGAAATCCTTTTTCCAACCAACTCTTTCATAAGTTTTGAATCTAATTTTTCTCCTTCAACAGTTACAAATATGTAATAGTTATTTGATTTATCTTTTAAAAATAAACTTTTACTGGGTACACCTTCTAATTTAAACCTTTCTCTAATTTTTCTATCTGTTTCATAATCTAATATTGGTTCATGTGTATATTGTTTATACGATATAGCCGCTTCTTCTAACAGTTCTACTACTTGTTTATACATATTTATCCTCTCTTTGATTTCATTACACAATTTGAAAATATAGCCTTTTCTATTGCTGTTCCCGCTCCCTATTCTTTTTCACAATATATTCAATTATAGTTTAAAACACAATTTAAATTGCAATAAAATACATATTTGTAATAAAAATGGAATTAAAATATAAAACCTATATTAATCATTAATTTCATAATAGTCAATCATTTAGACACAAATCATAATTATCTATTTTTGTATACTTAATTCTATTTGTTATTAATTCATACATATTGTTTCTTTTGAAAAAGGACTTGTATATGTGTTCTATTTTTCATCTTCCAAAAATGTTTTGTTTTATCCTTCGGAAATGCGTCAACATTAATACGCTTTAAGATATTAATTCATACGATAAAAGTACATTATTATGTAAATTAAGGAAATACATTCGAATATTTTTCAACAAAAATCAGAATTTACTTATTATTAACTCCAAAATCTAGAACTACTTACCTTTGTATGTTCCAATATTTTAAAAATGTAAAAGTCACTATAAATAAGAAATATCAAATAAATATAATAGATTTATAGTAAAATAAAAAAATTTAAATACATCATTACTTTTCTTGTAACAGCACGTAAAAACCCCGAATCATGGGAAGTAAATTGCTCATGATTCGGGGTTTTTTAAGACTATATTTTAATAATAATTAAATCGCATACAAGTCCTTATATACCTCTATAGTAGAACTCTTTTCATCTATTATTTCTTAAATTCAATTTGCATCATTTTATTAAACTGTGTAAGAATATCAACCGGACCTAAAGAGTTAACATTGACAGCAAATGTATGCTTGCCTCCAATTACTCCACCAGCAAAAGTCATATACCCAGGAATTGCTCCTCCGTGACCCCAAACTGAAACACCGTTTGGAAGTTTCGTCTCATATATCCCAAGGCCATATCCATCACCAAGATCTTTTCCTTCTATTGGAACTGTAGTAAGCATTTCTTTTAGCTCGCGTTCTTTCAATAACTTACCACCGAGCAAAGATGAAAAGAACTTATTTAAATCGTCTGCATCTGAAATCATATCTCCCGCTGAATTAGCTAAACTCGGATTATAATACGTCATGTCTTTCAATTCACTTGTTTCGTCAATTTTCATATACCCTCGAGCATGATTCTTTCCTGGGATGACTGGTGAATTACCTGGTAAAAACGTATTTGCCAAGTCCAAAGGTTCAATAATTCGTTTTTCAATTTCTTCCGCATAACTATTACCAGTTATTTTTTCAATAAGCATTCCTAGTATTACGTATCCTGTGTTTGAATACGACCAACCTTTACCTGGCGAAAAATCTGGAGGTAGAGCAAGTCCTATTTTCACTATTTCTTCTGCTGTATACGTTTTTTTCGAATTCATAATGTCAGCTTCTTTTGACTTTAAATATTCAGCTATACCACTCGTATGGTTCAAAAGTTGACGTATCGTAATTTGATTGCCATCATATCCATTTCCTTGAATGAGGCCAGGTAGCCACATTTCAATAGAATCGTCAAGTTGCACGCGATTTTCTCCTACTAATTGAAGAACAGTCGTAGCAGTAAAAGTTTTCGTCACACTACCAATCCGAAAGCGATAGTCCGATTTCATCGATTTCTTTGTACTTAAATCCGCGAGGCCAGCATTATAACTACTAATTTTTCCGTTATTATACGTCTTAGCTAATACCCCTGGCGCTCCAATTTGGATTGTTTCCTGCATGACTCGTTTCCAACCATTCAGATTCTTTTGATCATGTGCTTCTGACGAATTAGAAATATTTTGAGTAGATTCTGCTTTCACAGTAAAACCTGGTGTGAATAAAGTAGTACCCGCTAATAAAACTGCCAAACTCGCTAACTTAATTGAATAACTTTTTTTCATAAGGCTTTCTCTCCTCTATTCATATCGTATTGATTCAAGCTATACTTTCATCCTATATGATAAACCTCTCTTTTTTCTTATCCATTCCTTACGAAATACTTACGTTCAAAATTTAATGACCCAATGGAAAAAGCAATGTATGAAAATAAAAAAGAACGTGTTTTCAATTTATGAAAACACGTTCTCTTACATACTTAAAACCCTATATCAACTTTTTAGTTCATTCACTTTTACCATCCTGCACTAGCGTTCATGCCATTTCCGATAATAGTAAATAGTAATGGCCACAGCACTGGTGCTAACGTAAGAAATAGATTAAGCAGTATAAGTATTCTATATCTTCCAAGGATATTATGATTTTTACGATTAACAAATACTACAAAAACTAATAATATTATGGTCGTTACAAGTCAACTACACCCACTGAGATGAAACGTTTCAGTGGGGGCTTGAGTTAGAACGCTAGGTCTTTTCGTCTATCGCTAGACAGTTGACGCTCTAGCATTCATGCCACCTTATGGTAACACCCCAAGTATGTTTTTGGTTGGTACTGGCAACGAACGATTGTTTTCCCACTTGCACCACCCTTTCGAAAAAGAGCAGTTCTTCCTTATGGAAGAAGCCACCACTCAGATCAATCTGGCGTGTACTACAAGCCCCGACAAGTCGAGTACACATGGATGGTTGACGCACCCACTAAGCTATGCGCGAAGCAACAGCCTTACGTTTTTGTACTTCTAATAGAATCGGCGTTTTCACTTTGAGGTTGTCATCCAATTCTACAACTTTTGATTTTTTCAATGTATTCAATGCACCATTAATATCAGCGTGAATATATTTCCCTAATTTACTTTGGTACAGACCGCGCGTGATTCGTTTACCACTAAAGCGATAATGCGTCCTATCATCCTTAGACCAAGCTGGAACCGGATCTTTATCAAGAAAACTAGCTTTTGAAGTATAGCTCTCTTCTTGTTTTAAAAATCGTATACCTTCTTTTATACATTTATTCTCAATTGCCGCAATCAGTTTATGAAATGGGATTTGAACAAACTTTTGATTATTCTTTTTCCCCATATCAGATTTTTGTTTCCAACCAGCGTTATACCCTACGACAACCGTATCTATGCCAAATGCTTTCACTTTTTTGAACAACAAGCCTACCGTTTGTGAAATGTAACCATTTATTTGTCGTTCCCGTTTATGCCAAAGTGCAGCCATTTTGTTCGTTACAACTCGTTTAGAAAGTCCATTTTCTACATTTTTCAGTTGTAGATTACGTATTATTTTGTTGAAGTACTGGTTAATGGATTTTAGTTTCTTTCCATCAATTAAAAATGTATCACCTGTATTTGTTACGCAACTTACTAATCTATCTACACCTAAATCGCAACTCAAAGCGTTACTAGTAGTCGTGGATGGTTTCTTCATTTGAGAAACGTGCATTTCATATGTGTAATGCACCTCAAAGAACCGACCTTTTTGCTTCGGTACAATCTCAATATAGGAGATTTTTTTATTTCTTAAGTTTTTAGGCATACGTATTTGAATGGAACCGAATTTTTTTCTGAATGCAACATTCATCGGAATCATCCAATACCCATTATCATCCACTTTTGGAACTTGATAGATTTCAATAATTCGTTTGTCAGTTGAACCAGAATAATTCGGAAACTTAGGACGACCTGTGAAGGTTTCTGGTTTTTTCTTCCACTGTTCCCATGCTTTAAAAAAGCTTTTCACTTCTGTAAATAAGGCTCTACGAATCGCTTGAACAGAGTTTGATTGAATGCCCGAGTAATTCAAATCGGCTTGCATGGCAGTATCCACTTCTTTTACAGTAGCTATTTTATTATGGTTCAAGTAACTTTGTTTTATGGTGTACAATCCAACATTTCGCAATGCTTTTGAACTATGTGACATGCGCTGAAGTAAACGAAATTCTTTTGCCGTGAGGCACGCTCGTCCGATATTCTGTTTTTGAGTGAATCGTTGTATATTTTCTCTTTTCTTTTGTTTACGTAATACTTTCACTGCTTTCTTTCTAGCCATTGTTTTCACCACCTTTCTTAGAGAGTTCATTAAAATTATTTTTTTGACAAATTACTATTTGGAACGAAACGGAACAAAATGTGAATATGGTCTTCATCGCAATTCCTATTGGCTCAAGTAACAAAATGATTATTATTATCCAATTTCGTTGCCTTACGATCTATTCCCTCCTTATCTAAGGACAGATTGTACCGTAAGACAAAAAGAAACAAATACTCGCCTGCAAAAAATTATTATGAAAGAAACAAAAGAGTTCAGCCTACCTTCTGACAACAATTCATCTCCACCTGAATTGTTGGGCTTCACCCGTAACACAAATCAGATGGAGTCTTCTTGCCGAAAAAGATAAAAAAAGATACCCATAGCAATCGCTTAGGGTATCTTTTTCACCAAATTATTTTACTAAATCTCCATTATAAGCTTTTATATTAAGTGGAGCAGTTAAAAACTGTGCTGCTTTACTAACGAAAGATGTAAAGTGTTCACTCGTATTATGACTCGCAACTGCCTTTTCATCTTTCCATACTTCTACCATCGTATATACATTTTCATTTTCTGTATCTTTATATAAGTCATAAGATATATTTCCACTTTCTTCTCTTGAACTATGAATCAGCGGACGAATTCCTTCTAAAAATGATTGTTGTTTTGCTGGATCTACTTGAAATATTGCGTGAATAATAATCATGGTGTTTCCCCTCTCATATCTCACTTATTTCTGTATTTATAAAATTACTTCCACTCAGCAACTTTTTCAACTGGAAGACGTACTGATTGGTAACCACTATCAGCAGCTTTTCCGATTGAAATTAACATAACTGGTACGTGACGTTCTTTATCTAATCCGAAAGCTTCTGCGATTTGGTCTTTTTCAAATCCGCCAATTGGGCAAGTGTCATAACCGTGAGCACGAGCTGCTAGCATAAATTGCATTGCTACAAGACCACCGTCAATTAGTACTGTATCTTTCATTACTTCTGGTGTAACCATTGAGAAGTAACCAGAAAGTTTTTTCATTTGATCTTCTTTTACTTCTGCTGGCATTAAACCACGCTCTACTGCTGTACCGTAAATTTCTTCTGCGTTATCAAAGTTGTTTAAATCACCAAATACAGCAATCATCGCTGAAGATGTTTCTACTTGAGATTGATTAAATTTCGCTAGTGGTGCAAGTGTTGCTTTCGCTTCGTCACTTTCAATTACTAAAAATCTCCATGGTTGCATGTTTACAGAAGATGGTGCAAGTGTTGCTTCTGTAAGAATTTCTGTCATTTCTTCTTTGCTAATTTTCACTGATGTGTCGTATTTACGAATTGAACGGCGTCCTGTTAAAATTTCGTTAAAATCATTTGTTTTTACTGAGTTAGTCATAGTTGTATTCTCCCTTTTTATAGTTCTTTTATGTTTTCTTGAATGTGATTTAACATATTTAAAAGATTATCGCGCTCTTCCTCACTTAATCCTTTAAATGCAGATGCTGCAAAACGTTCTTTTTCCTCCTGATACACTTGAATTTTATTTCGTCCCTCTTCAGTTAGAGAAACTAACGTAATTCTGTTATCATTTGGATTTTTACGCCTTGTAATCATTCCGTTTGCTTCCAACTGTTTTAAATGCCTCGTAATCGCTGCATTATCAATATTCACTTCTTGCTGAAGTGCTTTTTGGCTAATTTCACCTACTTCATATAACTGAAGTATAAGTTCTAGTCTAGATTGACTCATACCCGTACACCCTTCAAATTTCGAACTTACGTCTTTATTTAGAAAGTGTAATTTATATAAAATAATTGCTTCTTTTGAGCATGAACTTGTCAAATTACCCCTCCTTTATATCCAATTTAAAAATATTTGATACATCAATAGTTGATATGTCAATTAATATAATCTATATCGATTTAAAATGCAAGCATTTTGTTTTCATTTATATTTTTCCAAATTTAGGCGCTTTGTAGCATTACAAAAAATGTAAATTACATTATAATAGTAATAATTCAAATGACTGGAGAGTGATTGTAATGCGGCAATACACAAATAGAAATGAGGAATTAAAAATGGAAAATGAAATGAGGATATTCACAAATGACAACAATAAATATAGGGATTGTCGCGCACGTAGACGCTGGCAAGACGAGTTTGACTGAGCGTATTCTTTATGAAACGAATGTGATTAAAGAAATTGGCCGAGTAGATAGTGGTAATACGCAAACTGACTCAATGGAATTAGAGAGACAACGCGGAATTACGATTAAAGCATCTGTCGTATCTTTCTTTATTGATGATGTAAAAGTAAATGTCATTGACACACCTGGACACGCTGATTTTATCGCTGAAGTGGAGCGATCATTCCGCGTTTTAGACGGTGCGATTTTAGTTATCTCTGCCGTTGAAGGTGTGCAAGCACAAACAAAGATTTTAATGTGGATATTACAGAAATTAAACATACCTACTATATTATTTGTTAATAAAATAGACCGTAGTGGCGCAAATACTGAAAAAGTTGTGAAACAAATAAAAGAGCTTCTTTCAAATGAAGCATGCCCCTTCTACTTTGTAGAAAACGAAGGTACAAAGGAAGTACGGATTATTGAATATAAATCCTATGAAGATTGTATGGAACGATTAGCACCATTTAACGAATCATTGCTTGAGTCATATGTAAATAACGAAATAATACCGGATGCACTATTAAGAAAAGAACTCGAAAAGCAAATACAGCAAGCAAATGTGTACCCAATCTTTTTCGGTTCAGCCATGACAGGTATAGGTGTAACTGAACTGCTCGAAAATATTTCAACCTTATTTCCAGCTAATAAGTCGGTAGAAAACGAAACATTATCCGGTGTTGTGTTTAAAATTGAACGTGAACCTTCTGGAGAAAAGATTGCTTATGTAAGAGTTTTTTCTGGTCGTTTACACGTAAGAAAATATGTTGATATACAGCGCGGGGACGTTCTGGGGCATAAAGAAAAGATTAAGAAAATATGCCTATTTCATAAGGGGAATGTTGTTCAATCTTCTATCGTTCCTAGCGGAGAATTTTGCAAAGTGTGGGGACTGAATGATATTAAAATTGGTGATATTATCGGTGAACGGACGAATTATATAAAAGACATTCACTTTGCCGAACCACAAATGGAAGCTGCTATTGAAGCAGTACCAAAAGAACGAATTCATGATCTATACGCTGCACTTATGGATCTATGTGAAGAAGATCCGCTCATTAAAGTGTGGAAAGATGATATTCATAATGAACTATATATTCGCCTTTTCGGGGAAGTACAAAAAGAAGTAATTGAAACAACACTTTTTGAGAAATATAATTTGCAGGTGACTTTCTCAAATACGCGGGTTGTATGTATTGAGAAGCCAATTGGCGTAGGTAATAGCGTTGAAGTAATGGGTGAAAAAACGAATCCATTTTACGCAACAATTGGCTTTAAAATCGAACGTGGTGAGCTGAATTCTGGCATAATATATAAGTTAGGCGTTGAACTTGGATCGCTGCCTTTAGCATTTCATAAAGCAATTGAAGATACAGTATTTCAAACGTTAAAACAAGGTTTGTACGGATGGGAAGTTACGGACATTATCGTCACGTTAACACATACTGGTTATGCAAGCCCTGTTACAACAGCGAGTGACTTTAGAAATTTAACACCACTCGTTTTAATGGATGCTTTAAAGCAAGCTGAAACATGTGTATTTGAACCAGTAAACGCATTTGAATTAACTGTACCAGAACGTGCAATTAGTACCGCAATGTATAAATTAGCTGCCATTCCAGCAGCTTTTGCAGATCCTATATTCAATAATGATTCTTACGAGTTAACAGGTTCATTACCTGTTGCGAAAACAGAGAATTTTAAGCGAATGCTTCATTCATTCACTGAAGGAGAAGGCATTTTTACAACGAAGCCATCTGGTTACAAAGAACTGAAGGCTCCCTTCCCTACTCGAAAACGTGTTGATTATAATCCGCTGAATCGTAAGGATTATTTGCTTCATGTGCTTAAGGCTTATTAAGTAAAAAAGAGGTGCAAATTGCACCTCTTTTTGCATGTATTGATAAGTTAGTTTGTCCTAACAACTTCTTTAAGCTTTTCTATTATTTTTGCTATTGCTTCGATTGAATTCTCGGTTTCATATTCTCCAACATTTACAGAATGATTTGCATTTTTGACAACTTCAATTTGTAAATTCGTCTTATGTAACTGATCGATTTGATCTGCATTATATTGGTGATCTTTATCTCCAATTACTAATAGCCCTTCGTGACGACTATGTAAAATCGACTCAAAAATGGAATCAAAAGTTAGTAAAGGTGTAAGTAGTATCATTTTTGACTGTAAAAAATCTTCTCTCTTCATTAAATCATTTGCAATCGGAATGGTTCCGAGTGACTTTCCTAAAAATATCGTATGATTGTATTGCTCACCTTTTAATACTTCCTTCATTACAGGATTAATATCGTCCATCATTATTTTTGTTACTTCTTCCATCAGTTTATTCATTACTTGTTCGTTATAAGAATAATGAATATGTACTACATCTATTTTATTTTCAAGCATAAGCATCGTTGCATAATAGAATAATGGTTTATCATAATTGTAACCGGAACCTGAAAACATAAAACAGATTGTATTAGAACCTTTTTCGATATGTGTGTAACGAATGACTTTGTCGTCTATATGTATTTCCTTTTTAGTTCCCTTCACCGTTTCCCCCTCCAAACACGTTTACTTTTGTAAAACGATATGTTCTGTATGAACTGATACATCCTTTACTTTATCTGTAACTACTCAGCTTTTTCAGACAAAAAAGCAGGCCAAATACATGTTTCCGATTTGAAAACATGAAAAAAAATACT
>NZ_JAEHBI010000048.1:0-41624 GCF_016483705.1 Bacillus cereus group sp. N6 | reverse complement strand
ATGCTAGTCCGGTGCTCGAGTAGTACTCCTACACTGCGCTCCTCCTAGCATACGTGCCTCGATCTGCTCGGTTCTCTGAATCCTCCTTTTTAAACGGATATTTAGGAAAAAATAAAAGCCGGTTTACACTATGTTTTTATTCTCGAAATATGTATTTTTAGGAATTCTATAACTTTTTCTATACAAATAGTCGGAAAAACGCTAGAATACATGATAGACCATTTTTGTAATAGGAGTGTAGAGCTGAATGTTACATCAATTTTCACGTAATGAATTAGCCTTTGGTAAAGAAGGACTTGAAATATTAAAAAATAGTACAGTCGGTATTTTAGGAATTGGCGGCGTAGGGTCATTTTCGGCAGAGGCGTTAGCACGTTCTGGCGTAGGACGTCTCGTATTAGTTGATAAAGACGTTGTAGATATTACAAACGTAAACCGTCAAATTCACGCGTTAGTATCTACTGTAGGACGTTCAAAAGTAGAATTAATGAAAGAGCGTATCGCAGACATTAATCCAGAGTGTGAAGTAATTGGACTAGAAATGTTTTATACTGATGAAACATATGAAGAGTTCTTCAAACATGGATTGGATTTCGTAGTAGATGCATCTGATACGATTACGTTCAAAATTCATTTAATTAAACAATGCTTACGTCGAAAAATTAAAATTATCTCATGCATGGGTGCAGCAAATAAAATGGACCCAACTCGTTTCCGTATTGCGGACATCTCTAAAACACATACAGATCCAATTGCGAAAGTAATTCGTACGAAGCTTCGTAAAGATGGTATTAAAAAAGGTGTAAAAGTTGTCTTCTCTGACGAAAACCCAATCGTAATTCGTGAAGAAGTACGTAAAGAAATCGTACCAGACGAAAATGCAAAAATTCGTAAAGCGAAATTACCACCTTCATCAAATGCATTCGTACCATCTGTGGCAGGCCTAATCATGGCAAGTCACGTTGTACGTGAACGTATTAAAAACGTTGAAGTGAAGCGTGTAGGGCAAGAATAAAAAGAAAGCATATATCCGTCAAGGGTATATGCTTTTTCTATTATGTTTTAAAGAATTGCATATATTTGCAATACTAATAATTCGAATGTAAGTAATCCTAATAAAGAATAATCGTATTTATCCGACTTATAGGCGGAAGTCTTTTTTAAACTCTTAATGGTAAAAAGGCCTAATATTAGAACGAGAATACCGAGTGTTATTTTGAAGACTATTAATGAAATAGCAACCATCTCCTTTCAAACATATATCTTTATAGTAACATTTAAGTAAGTAATATCCAATTATTCCCTGGTGTTTCCTTGTGTGAACTTGAGGTCTATTGTTGTCAATTTTTTCTATAAATCTATATAATTATATTCACAAATATTATTTTTACCGAAGAAAAAAAGATGCCACACAGTCAGAAACCCCGACTAGGTGACATCCTTTTTAATTCTCTGCAGAATAAATAATATCTAAATTTCCATTTTGATCTGTTTTGAAAATTGGAGCGATCTGTTCCTCTTGTTCTTCAACCGAAACGAGTTTTCGAGCACGGTCCATAATTCTAACAAGCATTGCATAATCTTCTTCGATTGCTTGTTGTTTTTTTGAGAGTACCGCTAATTTTGCTTCCAGTTCATGATTCGTTTTTTTCAAAGTCGTGAGCTGAGCTTGTAATACTTCATTTTCAGTTTGTAACTTTGCGAGTGAAGGGTTGGTATGCTCTAAGTTTTGCAAAAACGAGATGACATGTTGCATTGTAAGATCCTGTTTGTTTGGCATAATATCTTCTGAAAACTCGGCATCAATTACGAGTTGTTTCGTTTGCGTGAAATGCTCTTTTTCTATTTTAGCTTCAGAGCGTTTTAATTCTTTACGTTGTTTTTTTGCAAGTTGCACCGCATCTTCGTAATTCGGTCTTACTTCAGCATTCCATCTAAATCCGCAAGCTGCGGAAGTGCGGTTCAATGTATCGCCGACTTCATCGAATGCTTTTATTTGTGTGCTACCGCTGCGAATATGTCGTAAAACAGTTTCTGCTAAAAGGAGATCGTCTTCTTTTGTCCATGCATCTTGACGTGTTTTCATAAGCGAAGCCTCCATAATGGTGACGTTTTCGCTTAGGTTACCCTTTATTTTTCGTTTTATTCGAACTTTGTAATCTTTCATATACAGTAGAAAGTGCTTGCTCAAATTTCCCTGTCGTTTTCGGTTTATAATATTGTTTGTTTTTTATTTTATCAGGTAAGTATTGTTGTTGTACCCATCCATTTGGATGGTCGTGTGGATACAAGTATCCAATGCCTCTTCCAAGTGATTCTGCGCCTTTGTAATGACTATCTTTTAAATGACTTGGAATGTCGCCTGTTTGACCGTTACGTAAATCGTGTAATGCAGTATCAAGTGCTTTGTAAGCTGAGTTTGATTTTGGTGATAAGCAAAGCTCGATAACAGCATTTGCAAGTGGTATGCGTGCCTCCGGGAATCCAACTCGTTCCGCTGATTCTATAGCTGCTAGTGTACGCGGTCCGGCTTGTGGGCTAGCAAGTCCGATATCTTCATATGCCATAATAAGAAGACGTCTACCAATGCTTTGTAAATCACCAGCTTCAATAAGACGTGCTAAATAATGAAGTGCTGCATTTACATCACTTCCGCGCACCGATTTTTGAAATGCCGATAATACGTCATAATGAGCATCTCCACCTTTGTCGTGAACGAAGCTCTTTT
Source organism: Bacillus cereus group sp. N6 (assembly GCF_016483705.1). NCBI lineage: Bacteria > Bacillati > Bacillota > Bacilli > Caryophanales > Bacillaceae > Bacillus > Bacillus cereus group sp. N6. The sequence goes on along the minus strand of NZ_JAEHBI010000048.1, from coordinate 38,896 downwards.
TTTGCAAGCATTCTTCTGCAATTTCTAGCGTAATTACCGCAGCTTTTTCGTCCGTTGTAAAGCTAGATAAAACAGCTAGTTCAAGTGCATTATAAGCAGAACGCATATCTCCACCAGATGCATTTGCAAAGTGATGTAATGCTTCCGACGTAACCGTTACATCATATTCCCCAAGACCTTTTTCTTTATCTTCAAGTGCTCGTTTTAAGCCAATTAAAAGATCATCTTCTGTTAATGCGTGTAATTCGAAGATTTGACAACGACTTCGAATAGCAGAATTAATAGCATGGAACGGATTACTCGTTGTTGCACCGATTAAGGTAAGGAGTCCGCTTTCTAAATGAGGTAATAGAAAATCCTGTTTTGCTTTATCTAGACGGTGTACTTCATCTAAAATTAAAACGAGGTGTCGATGCATCTTTGCTTCTTGTACAACAACTTCCATATCTTTTTTATTATGAGTAACAGCGTTTAATAGGCGAAAAGGGGTTCCAGTACTTCCTGCAATTGCGCTCGCAATGGATGTTTTTCCTGTGCCTGGAGGGCCGTATAAAATCATAGATTGAAAATGATTTGCTTGGACCATTCGCCATAAAATTTTTCCTTCACCAACTAAATGTTGTTGTCCGATAATTTCTTGAATATTTGTAGGGCGCATTCGATGTGCGAGTGGCTGTTTCATTTTTACCGTCTCCCTTAATGTATAATCTCTTTCTATCGTATCATTTTTTTTAGTGGAATTTGAAATAGGATGCTGTTTTGTGGGAAAAATGAATATAAATATTTTCATTTTTCTTTCAATTGTAATAATTTCCGAGTTTTTCAATGTGATTTTATGTTATCATTTTGATACACAAGTTGAAATTTCTTATAATACTATATTATGCTATAATTTCATAGGATTTTAAATTGTGTTCTTTTATAAATAAGATATAACCAATAGAAGTGAAAATTTGAAAAGAGGTGCAAAATAGATGAAGATTTCAACGAAAGGCCGCTACGGCTTAACAATTATGATCGATCTTGCAAAAAAGTTTGGTGAAGGTCCAATTTCCTTAAAATCAATTGCGCAGGCACATGATTTATCGGAACATTACTTAGAGCAATTAATTTCACCACTTCGTAACGCTCGTCTAGTAAAGAGTACGCGCGGGGCATATGGCGGATATGTATTGTCTGATCAGCCAGCTAACATTACAGCTGGGGATGTAATCCGTGTATTAGAGGGTCCGATTAGTGTTGTAGAAATGATAGAAGAAGAGGAACCGGCACAACGCCAATTATGGATGCGTGTTCGTGATGCGGTGCAAGAAGTGTTAGATAGTACAACGTTAGAAGATTTAGTACGTTATGAGGAAGAAAATCACGGGGGCTATATGTTTTACATTTAATTCCTTGTGAAACGATTTGGAAAGAAGGAGATTTAATGGAACGCATTTACTTAGATCATGCTGCGACATCTCCGACTCACCCAGAAGTGGTCGAAAAGATGATTCCATATATGACAGAAACATTCGGGAACCCGTCTAGTATTCACTTTTATGGACGTCAAACGCGCCATGCAGTAGATGAGGCGAGACGCGCGGGAGCACGTAGCATTCATGCGAATCCGAATGAAATTATATTTACGAGCGGTGGTACAGAAGCTGATAATTTAGCGCTTATAGGTGTAGCACGTGCGAATCGTCATAAAGGTAACCATATTATAACGACGCGAATTGAACATCATGCAATTTTGCATACGTGTGAATTGTTAGAGCGCGAAGGGTTTGAAGTGACATATTTACCTGTTGATGAAACAGGACGCGTTCAAGTTTCTGACATACAAAATGCATTAACAGAAGAGACGATTCTCGTATCCGTTATGTTTGGGAATAATGAAGTCGGGACGATGCAACCAATCGCGGAAATAGGGAAGTTGCTAAAAGAGCATCAAGCTTATTTTCATACAGATGCGGTACAAGCTTACGGATTAGTAGAAATAGATGTGAAAGAGTTCGGCATTGATTTATTATCGATTTCAGCTCATAAAATTAATGGACCAAAAGGTGTAGGGTTCCTATATGCTGGTGCAAATGTGAAATTTGAACCGTTATTAATAGGCGGGGAGCAAGAAAGAAAACGCCGTGCTGGTACTGAAAATGTACCGAGTATCGTTGGTTTGCAACATGCAATTTTGTTAGCTGAAAAAACGCGTGAGCAAAAAAATGCCCAATATGAAGAGTTTAAAGATATAATGGTATCTGTCTTCAAAAATGAAGACATTACTTTCGAGGTAAACGGAAACTTAGAATATCGCTTACCACATGTGCTTAATATCAGTTTTACAGGAATGAACATTGAACCGTTCCTTGTGAACTTAGATATAGCTGGCATTGCAGTGTCAAGTGGCTCGGCGTGTACAGCTGGTTCGATTGATCCATCACATGTATTAGTAGCGATGTTCGGAAAAGACTCCGATCAAATACGTTCATCCGTACGCTTTAGTTTCGGACTTGGAAATACGAAAGAGCAAATTGAGAAAGCGGCGTACGAAACAGTGAAAATCGTGAAGCGATTAACACAAAATTAGCATGGGAGGTGACATGATGAACAAACTACCTCAAGAAACACGCGTTGTCATCGGGATGTCCGGTGGCGTCGATTCATCTGTAGCAGCTCTTTTATTAAAAGAGCAAGGTTATGATGTAATCGGAATTTTTATGAAAAACTGGGATGATACAGATGAGAATGGTGTCTGCACAGCAACAGAAGATTACAATGATGTAATTGAAGTGTGTAACCAAATTGGCATTCCATATTATGCAGTAAACTTTGAAAAACAATACTGGGATAAAGTATTTACGTACTTCTTAGATGAGTACCGAGCTGGTCGTACACCAAACCCAGATGTAATGTGTAACAAAGAAATTAAATTTAAAGCATTTTTAGAGCATGCGATTGCGCTTGGTGCTGATTATGTAGCGACAGGTCATTATGCACGCGTTGCTTATATGGACGGTGAATATAAAATGCTTCGCGGCGTTGATGATAATAAAGACCAAACGTATTTCTTGAATCAATTAAGCCAAGAGCAATTATCAAAAACAATGTTCCCATTAGGTGAATTAAAGAAACCGCAAATTCGTGAAATGGCGACAGAAGCTGGTTTAGCGACAGCGGCGAAGAAAGATAGTACTGGTATTTGCTTTATCGGTGAGCGTAACTTTAAAGATTTCTTAAGCAACTATTTACCAGCGCAACCAGGTGTGATGCAAACATTATCTGGTGAAGTGAAAGGGAAGCATGACGGTTTAATGTACTATACAATTGGACAACGTCATGGCCTTGGTATTGGTGGTAACGGTGATCCGTGGTTTGCTGTTGGGAAAAACTTGAAAGAAAACATTTTATATGTTGATCAAGGATTCCATAACGAGCTTCTATATGGTGATGAAGTTATTGCTACGAATATCGGCTGGGTAAGTAATGAAGCGAAAGAAAAAGAATTTAAGTGCACAGCGAAATTCCGTTATCGTCAAGAAGACAATAAAGTAACGGTTCAAATCGTTGATGAAAATACAGTTCGTATTCTTTGTGATGAGCCAATTCGTGCAATTACACCAGGACAAGCAGTTGTTTTCTATGATGGAGATGAGTGCTTAGGCGGTGCTACAATTGATGAAGTATATCGTAGTGGTAAGAAATTGGATTATTTAGGATAAAATGAGAAGCCTCTGCCGATTAGCGGTTAGAGGTTTCTTTTACATAAAGCGAATTTTCTTTCGCTTGGAAAATACATTCTTTGTTATAATTTGTTGTAGAGGTGAAGGACATGTCAAACAAACTTGAAACAGGTATTCAATATATGCAAGAAGGAAACTGGGAAGAAGCTGCTAAAAATTTCACAGAAGCAATCGAAGAAAATCCGAAAGATGCGCTTGGATACATTAATTTTGCGAACTTATTAGATGTACTAGGTGATAGTGAAAGAGCAATTTTATTTTATAAACGTGCATTAGAATTAGATGATAAATCTGCGGCTGCTTATTATGGATTAGGAAATGTATATTACGGTCAAGAGCAATTTGCAGAGGCAAAGGCTGTATTTGAACAAGCGATGCAAGCGGGATTACAATCAGCTGATGTAACATTTATGTTAGGTATTACACATGTGCAGCTTGGAAATGATCGTCTTGCACTTCCATTTTTACAAAGAGCAACAGAATTAGATGAAAACGATGTAGAGGCTGTGTTCCAGTGCGGACTTTGCTTTGCACGTTTAGAACATATTCAAGAGGCGAAACCTTATTTTGAAAAGGTATTAGAAATGGATGAAGAGCATGCAGATGCGTATTATAATTTAGGTGTTGCGTACGTATTTGAAGAAAATAACGAGAAGGCTCTTACTTTATTTAAGAAAGCAACTGAAATTCAGCCAGATCACTTTTTAGCTGGTAATGGTGTTCGTTTATTGGAGCAAGAAGCTGAATAAGATGAAAATATAGTTTAATGGGTAGTTATCCCTCATCTAAATAGGTGGGGGATGTACTGCTCATTAAAGTGAAACGAACCGGAAAGGAGAGGAAAGATGGGAAATCAACATGCAATGGATTTGTTTGAGGAAGATAAAAAGTTTATAAAAGCGCAAGTTCTTCACACCATTTTCCACAACGAAGAAAACCTCTATTCCGTTGTCAGTATGAAAGTCATTGAGACGAATGAAACGTACGACGAAAAAAAAGTGATGATAAACGGTCATTTTCCCCGCATGCATGAAGATGAAGTGTTTACATTGACAGGGCATTTTAAAGACCATCCGAAGTATGGGAAACAATATTTAGTTGAAACATTTAAGAAAGAATTGCCGCAAACAAAAGCTGGTATGGTGCAATATTTAGCGAGTGATTTATTTAAAGGGATAGGAAAGCGTACAGCTGAAAAAATTGTGGATCATCTTGGGGAACATGCCATCTCTAAAATTATGGATGATCCAGATGCGTTAAATGGTGTTGTCAATAAGCAAAAAGCTCAAGAAATATATGAGACAATTGTTGAACATCAAGGACTAGAGAAAGTAATGAGTTTTTTAAATGGTTACGGTTTTGGAACGAAGCTTTCTATTAAGATTTACCAGCAATATAAAGAGATGACATTAGAAGTGATTCGTAATAATCCGTATAAGCTTATTGAAGAAGTGGACGGGATTGGATTTGGAAGAGCGGATGATATAGGACGTGCGTTAGGTATATCGGGTAATCATGATGACCGTGTACGTGCGGGTTGTTTTTATACGTTAGAGAATGTTTCTTTGCAACTTGGTCATGTTTATATGGGAAAAAATCAACTTGTAAGAGAAACGATGTCACTTTTAAATAATCAAGAAGGAAGAGTGACCGAGGAAGACATTGTAGCTTGCGTTGAAATGATGCAAAGTGAAGGGAAAGTTATCATAGAAGAAGAACGAGTGTATTTAGCATCGTTATTCTACTCAGAAAAAGGTGTTGTAAAGTCTATTCACAGGCTTATGAATCAGGAGGAAACACCCTCATTTCCTGAAGCAGAAGTGTTAAAGACGTTAGGTCAAATTGAAGAACAACTGAATGTACAGTATGCACCGTTTCAACAAGAAGCGATTCAAACGGCACTTCATAAACCGATGATGTTATTGACAGGTGGACCAGGAACAGGGAAAACAACAGTTATTAAAGGAATTGTTGAAATGTATGCGTCACTTCACGGGCTATCGTTAAATCCGAATGAATACAGTGACGATAATCCATTTCCGATATTATTAACGGCCCCAACAGGAAGAGCAGCGAAGCGAATGAGTGAATCAACAGGGCTTCCAGCTTGTACAATTCACCGTTTACTTGGCTGGACCCCAGAAGGGTCTTTCCAGCGTAATGAAACGGATCCGGTACAAGGGAAATTGCTTATTATTGATGAATTTTCAATGGTTGATATTTGGCTTGCAAATCAGCTGTTTAAATCATTGCCGACTAACATTCAAGTTATCGTTGTAGGTGATGAAGATCAATTACCATCTGTAGGACCTGGACAAGTGTTGAAAGATTTATTGAATGCAGGTGCAGTTCCAACAGTGAAGCTTACTGAAATTTATCGTCAAGCGGAAGGCTCATCTGTTATTCAACTCGCCCATGCGATAAAAAATGGAACGCTTCCACCAGATTTAGCGCAAAATCAAAAAGATCGTTCATTTATCGGCTGTACAGGAGCTCAAATTGTTGAGGTTGTTAAGAAGGTTTGTGAAAATGCTAAGACAAAAGGGTTTAGCGCAAGAGATGTACAAGTACTGGCCCCGATGTATCGTGGCCCTGCCGGTATTAATGTACTAAACGAAGCGTTGCAAGAAGTGTTTAATCCGAAAAGGGAAAAGAGTAAAGAAATTGCTTACGGTGATGTTGTATACCGAAGAGGCGATAAAGTACTGCAACTCGTTAATCAACCGGAGAGCCAAGTGTTTAATGGTGATATCGGAGAAATTGTTTCGGTGTTTTATGCGAAAGAGAACGTTGAACAACAAGATATGATTATCGTTTCATTTGATGGAATTGAGGTAACGTATACAAAGCCAGACTTAAATCAAATTACACATGCCTATTGCTGTTCGATTCATAAATCGCAAGGTAGTGAGTTTCCGATTGTGATTATGCCGATAGTGAAAAGTTACAATCGTATGTTACGTCGTAATTTAATTTACACTGGTATTACAAGAAGTAAAAAGTTCCTCATTATTTGCGGGGAGGAAGCAGCTTTCCAATCTGGTGTAAATCGCCTTGATGATGCAATGCGTCAAACGACTTTAGCGAATCGTTTGCAAGAATCACAAGGAGAAGTACAGATGGTAACAGTTAATGGCGAAGAAATGGACGTGGAAAACATTTCACCGTATGATTTCATGTAACAAGGTGAAATTATATAGTGAAACTTTCAAACGTATATCGTTGAAAGGCTCCAGTAATGTATAAATGAATGCGGTTTGGACATAATGGCGAATAGAATCTGGGAGACTGTAAGGAGATGAAAGCCATATGTTCATTTGTCCAAATTGCAAAGGGAAAGACATTGGAAAAATAGGTGTCAACCAATTTTATTGCTGGAATTGTTATATCGAATTATCGGTTTCAAAAGGGAAAATCCATACGCATCAAGTAGAGGAAGATGGTTCATTAAGCTCTCTTGATGATTTATTTGATGAGAACGAAAGAACGATCGGATAACGAAAAGGGGGATTTACTTTGAATCTACGCAATTCATTAATCGCATTAGGTGTTGGAGCGGCAGCATATCAATATGCTCGCAAGCAAGATGTATTTTCAAAACGCAATATGAAAAAAGCACGTAAGATGATTAAATCTTATTTATAAGCGCAAAAAACTCCCTTCATAATAAGGGAGTTTTTTTATGCACTTGTATGTAAATATAAAAGTCCAATTTCAGAGAAGAGATACGATAGGCCGTAACATCCAACGCCAAGCATTCCGTAATGAAATAACTGCTTCGCCCTTTCTTTTCGGGAGGAACGAATAAAGAAACCTTTCCAAATCCCAAACCCGATACAAACCCATTCAAGAATCATAAAAAGTGCTGATAATACGAGCATAAATAAAACCATTATTAGCCCTCCTGATTATATTGTTTCATGCTGCATTCTCAGGGGTGGTTGTCCTTGTTATGTTATGTATATGTATGTCTTTACAAAACAGTATGGTCTGCACGAAAAGATTTTAAAACTTTTGCACATAACCTACCCTGTTTATTTTCAAAATAAAGGTGGAGGAGGTTTTTCGTGTGAAGAATCTTAAAATCATTTGGATATATCGTTTAGGGTTATTGTTACTTGTATTTCTTTGTTTACTTGTCTTTTTAAAAATTAAGCCGCTATGGGCACCGATTATTTTTGTATTTAAAGTGGCAATTACACCGTTTCTTATTGCATGCTTTATTGCGTATTTATTGCATCCTTTAATTGAAAAAATTCATAAAGAGGGGATGCCACGTACACTTGCTATCTTGCTTATTTACATCCTTTTCTTTGGCGGAATTGGTTATGGGATTTATAAAGGAACGCCAGTTGTTATTAAACAGTTACAAGAGATTAATGAACAATTTCCGCAGTTTACAAAAATGTATGATTCTTGGATGGATGGCGTCACAGAACAAACAGCAAATTTCCCATCATTTATTCATGAAAAGGTGAAACAAATTTTTGTTGGTGTAGAAACGAAGATACAATCACTTTTAAATAAAGTGATGAGTACGGCTCGTGGCGTACTGGATTCGTTGCTTATTATTTTCTTAATACCGTTCATTGTATTTTACATATTAAAAGATTACGGTGAATTTTATCACATCTTTTGGAAACTAGTCCCAAGTAAGTGGCGTAGTACAGGGCAAATGCTGGCGAAAGAAATTGATAAGTCACTCGGAAGTTATATTCGAGGACAGTTATTTGTTTGCTTAGTATTAGGGGGAGTATCTGTTCTTTCCTTTTGGTTTATCGGTATGAAATATCCACTATTACTCGGCATTATTATTGGGGTAACGGATATAATCCCGTACTTCGGTCCTATTTTAGGGGCGATTCCGACATTGATGATTGCGGCAACGGTATCAACGAGTTTACTCATTAAGGCGGGAATTACGATTGCTATTTTGCAGTTTTTGGAAAGTAACATTTTATCACCTTACATCGTTGGTAAGTCACTTCGTATGCATCCTGTTATTATTATGCTTGCATTACTAGTTGGAGGAGAGATAGCTGGGATTGTAGGATTACTAATATCAGTTCCAATTTTAGCGGTTATTCGTACAGTGATTGTTCATGTAAGACCTCTTTGGAAAAAAGAAGATGTGTAATATGAAAGCCCTCTACTTATAAAAGTAGAGGGCTTTCATTATTTAGAGAGTTGCTCGTGTATTTGTTGAACGAGAGAGCTTACATCATTTGTTTGAATATGCTTTATTTTTTTCCATTCATTATCGTACATAAATATAATTTGATTGCTGAAAAGCCGCTTTTGCTCTTTTAGATTAGAAATGTTTGCAAAAGAGTACTCTTCAAATATTGGGTTCTTACTTACATCTGGTCCATAAAAGAAGAGCCGTTTGTTCGTTAAAATTAACAGTCCTGGTCTTGCAACGGAACGATAAATAAATATATCTAATGAACATGCAGTGTAAAATAATATCGTTTCGTCAGTCGTTAATATGTTTTTAGCCTTGTTCAATAAAGTTGTCATTTTGCTCACTCCTTTATTATTGATAATTTAATTATAACAAAAAAATAATATTCTGAAAAAAATATAGAGGTAGTACAATTTATTAATAAATGCATAATATATTGAAAGGCTGTTAAGAATGAATAGTAGAATAACTATGGTTAATGCAATATAAATGATTATCTACATTGACAAACTTAAGAGAATTCTATTATATTTAGTCATATAATACATTAAATCAATGACGGAAAAAGTACGTTACAGTCCATTTATAGAGAGAAGCTTCCATATGGCTGAAAGAAGCTTTAAATGAAGGGTAACAGAAAGCTAATCCTGAGAGCAGCTAATCACTGCCGTCTTGCCACGTTACGGCACCATGAGGTGATGAATTGATTGTTATAATAATCAATTCATAATTAGGGTGGTATCGCGAGTTAACTCTCGTCCCTTTTATAGGGGCGGGAGTTTTTTATATTTAAGGAGGAAAATACAATGAAACAACTAACAGGCGCACAAATTCGTCAAATGTTTTTAGACTTTTTCCAAGAAAAAGGACATGCAGTAGAACCTAGTGCATCACTAGTTCCGCATGAAGATCCATCTCTGTTATGGATTAACAGTGGTGTAGCGACATTAAAAAAATATTTTGATGGACGTGTAATCCCGCAAAATCCACGTATTACAAATGCCCAAAAATCAATTCGTACAAACGATATTGAAAACGTAGGGAAAACAGCTCGCCACCATACATTCTTTGAAATGTTAGGAAACTTCTCAATCGGTGATTACTTTAAAGAAGAAGCAATTACTTGGGCTTGGGAATTCTTAACGAGCGACAAATGGATCGGATTCGATAAAGAATTACTATCAGTTACAATCCATCCAGAAGATGAAGAAGCATTCACAATTTGGAATGAAAAAATGGGTGTTCCAAAAGAGCGCATCATCCGTTTAGAAGAAAACTTCTGGGATATCGGTGAAGGACCAAGCGGACCGAATACAGAGATTTTCTATGACCGCGGAGAAGCTTATGGTAATGACTTTAGTGACCCAGAATTATATCCAGGCGGAGAAAACGAGCGTTACTTAGAAGTATGGAACCTTGTATTCTCTCAATTTAACCATAATCCAGACGGTTCATATACACCGCTTCCTAAGAAAAATATCGATACAGGGATGGGTCTAGAGCGTATGACATCTATCGTTCAAGATGTACCTACAAACTTTGATACAGACTTATTCATGCCGATGATTGGCGCAACAGAATCAATTTCTGGTGAGAAGTATCGTAATGGTGACTTAGAAAAAGATATGGCGTTTAAAGTAATTGCTGACCATATCCGTACAGTAACATTTGCTGTAGGTGACGGTGCTCTTCCATCTAACGAAGGCCGTGGTTATGTATTACGTCGTTTATTACGCCGCGCGGTTCGTTATTCGAAGAAATTAAACATCAACCGTCCATTCATGTTTGAATTAGTGCCGGTTGTTGGAGAGGTAATGAAAGACTTCTACCCAGAAGTACTTGAAAAGAAAGATTTCATAGCAAAAGTTGTGAAAAATGAAGAAGAGCGTTTCCATGAAACACTTCATGATGGGGAAGCAATTTTAGCTGAAGTTATCACAAAAGCAAAAGAAGAAAAAACAACTGTTATTTCTGGAGTAGATGCGTTCCGTCTATATGACACATATGGTTTCCCGATTGAATTAACAGAAGAATATGCAGAAGAAGCTGGTATGACAGTTGATCAGGAAGGCTTTGAAAGTGAAATGGAAAAACAACGTGAGCGCGCACGTGCTGCTCGTCAAGACGTTGATTCTATGCAAGTTCAAGGCGGTGTCCTTGGAGAAGTGAAAGTAGCGAGCGAGTTCGTTGGTTACGGTACAGTTGCAACAGAAAGTAACGTTGTTGCACTTGTGAAAAACGGCGAATACACAGATAGCTTACAAGCTGGTGAAGAAGGGCAATTAATGCTTGATGTAACACCATTCTATGCTGAGAGCGGTGGACAAATTGCAGACCGTGGTTACCTTCTTGCTGACGGCGTGAAAGTACTTGTAAAAGACGTACAAAAAGCACCAAATGGTCAAAACTTACACAAAGTTGTTGTTGAAGAAGGTACATTAACGAAAGATGCGGCTGTGAAAGCTATTATCGACACGAAAAACCGTAGTAGCGTTGTGAAAAACCATACAGCAACTCACTTACTACACCAAGCATTAAAAGACGTACTTGGAACGCATGTTAACCAAGCAGGTTCTCTTGTAACTTCTGAACGTTTACGCTTTGATTTCTCTCACTTCGGTCAAGTACAAGCTGACGAATTAGAAAAAATTGAGCGTATGGTAAACGAGAAAATTTGGGAAAGTATTGATGTTGAGATTTCTCAAAAAGCAATTGAAGAAGCGAAAGAAATGGGCGCAATGGCATTATTCGGTGAAAAATACGGTGATGTTGTACGCGTTGTACAAGTAGGCGATTATAGCTTAGAGCTTTGCGGTGGTTGTCACGTTGATAACACAGCTTCAATTGGTATTTTCAAAATCGTTGCTGAGTCTGGTATCGGTGCAGGAACGCGTCGTATTGAAGCAGTAACTGGTAAATCTGCATACGAATTAATGAACGATCAAGTAGGTTTATTAAAAGAAGCAGCAGGAAAAATGAAAACAAACCCGAAAGATATTTTAACAAGAGTGGATGGTTTATTTGCTGAAGTAAAACAACTTCAAAAAGAAAACGAATCTCTTGCTGCAAAATTAAGCAATATTGAAGCTGGAAACTTAACTGATTCAGTAATGACAGTTGATGGCGTAAACGTATTAGCAGCGAAAGTAAACGTTGCAGATATGAACAACTTACGTACGATGATGGATGACCTGAAAAATAAATTAGAGTCTGCAGTTGTCGTATTAGCGTCTGTAAATGATGATAAAGTAAACATCTTAGCTGGCGTAACGAAAGATTTAATTAGCCAAGGTTACCATGCTGGTAAACTTGTGAAAGAAGTAGCTTCTCGTTGTGGCGGCGGTGGTGGTGGCCGTCCTGACATGGCTCAAGCAGGCGGTAAAAACCCAGCGCAAGTTGAGGAAGCTTTAGCATTTGTACAAGAGTACGTTAAATCTGTTTCAAAATAAAGAGATAGTAGTGTACAATGGTAGGGAGAGGAGAAGTTCTTCTCCCTATACTTACTATATAAGTGAGGTGCTTGAAATGGACGGTTTTGATAAAACAATGAAGTTTAGCATTCAAGATGAAAAACAGAGTGTCCATGTAAATGATGTACTTTTAACTGTGTATGATGCACTTCAAGAAAAAGGCTATAATCCGATTAACCAAATCGTCGGTTATTTATTAAGTGGAGACCCAGCATACATACCTCGCCATAAAGATGCACGAAGCATCATTCGCAAGCTTGAACGTGATGAGTTAATTGAAGAGCTTGTGAAGTCGTACTTGAAACATCATCGTGAGGAGTAGTTTATGCGGATATTAGGTTTAGATGTAGGTACAAAAACAGTCGGAGTTGCAATGAGCGACGAAATGGGCTGGACAGCGCAAGGGCTGGAAACAATCAGGATTAACGAAGAACGAGGCCACTTTGGTTTTGACCGTATTTCTGAGTTAGTAAAGCAGTACAATGTGGACAAAATAGTAGTAGGTTTACCTAAAAATATGAATGGTACAATTGGCCCACGTGGTGAAGCGTGCCAGCAATTTGCAGAAAACCTGCGAAATCTGTTACAATTAGAAGTTGTAATGTGGGACGAGCGTTTGTCAACGATGGCAGCGGAACGTCTGCTCATTTCAGCTGATGTGAGTCGTAAGAAGCGAAAACAGGTAATCGATAAGATGGCTGCAGTCGTAATCTTACAAGGATTTTTAGATAGTAAATAAGAGGTGACCAAAATGGAAGAAAATCAAATTACAATTGTAGACGAAAAAGGTAACGAACATTTATGTGAAATTATTTTCACTTTTGATGCTGAAAAATTTGGCAAAAAATCATACGTAGTCTTCTCTCCAATCGGTGAAGTAGACGAAGATGGAGACCCAATTTATGATGCAATGGCTTATGAGCAAAATGAAGAAGAGGGCGGAAGTTTACTTCCAATCGAATCTGAAGAAGAGTGGGAAATGGTACAAGAAATGTTCAACACTCTAGCTGATGAGCAAGAAGCTGAATAATAAGTACTGAAAAGGTGGACGACATATAGTCCACCTTTTTTTATATGTAAAATGAAAGATTTTTTGTCGAAACCGTGTAATCCTTTGTAGTATAATGAGACGGATTGTAGAAAAATAAAATGTCTATCTAAAAAAAGATAAATAAATTTATTGTGTTTTTATATCGTGTTGTATAGAAAGATATACATACGGTCTACAATTTAATTAAGGAGGAAGAGTGTTGATAGAGAATCAAGTGAAAAAAAAGCGTAGACGTCTTTTTTTATTTTCGATTATTGCACTGCTTTTAGTTTGTGGTTCAGTCTATGCGTATATTTCATCCGCATTAGGACCAGTTGATAGCGGGAATAAAAAAGAGATTGAAGTAGAAATTCCAAAAGGATCATCTACTAGTAAAATTGGTGAGATTTTAGAAGAAAAAGGTGCTGTGAAAAACGGTACAGTTTTTAGTTTTTATACAAAGGCTAAATCTAAAAATTTACAAGCGGGTACATATTTATTAAATCCTTCAATGAGTGCCTCAGATGTTATTGAACAAATGTCATCTGGTAATGTACATCGTCCAGCTCTTTATAAAGTGACGATAAAAGAAGGTGCACAAGTAACTGAAATTGCAGAAACGGTTGCAAACGAATTAAAGTGGAATAAAGATGATGTCGTACGTCAATTAAACGATAAAGCATTTATTCAAAAAATGCAGCAAAAGTATCCGAAGTTGTTAACGGATAAAATCTTTGATAGCAATATTAAATATCTATTAGAAGGTTATTTATATCCTGCGACGTACTCTTTCTATAAAAAAGATACGACGTTAGAAGAAATTGTAATTCCAATGCTTGAGAAAACGAATGCAATCATTGTTCAAAACGAGGCAAAAATGAAAGCGAAAAACTGGGATGTTCATCAGCTTTTAACATTGTCTTCACTTATTGAAGAAGAGGCAACAGGCTTTACAGATCGTCAAAAAATCTCTAGTGTCTTTTATAATCGTTTGGAAAAAGGTATGCCCCTGCAAACTGATCCAACGGTATTATATGCACTTGGAAAGCATAAACAACGTGTATTATACGAAGATTTAAAGGTAAACTCACCGTACAATACGTATGTTGTGAAAGGATTGCCGGTTGGTCCGATTGCAAACTCTGGTAAACATTCAGTGGAAGCGGCGTTAGAGCCTGCACAAACAGATTATTATTATTTCTTAGCTGCACCAACTGGTGAAGTGTACTATGCGAAAACATTGGAAGAGCATAATGCATTAAAGCAAAAATATATTACGAAAAAACAGTGAAATGGGGAGGGATAGCGAAAAATGTCGCACATCCCTCTTTTTTGTGGTAAAATATATCGGGTTAAAAACTGGCAGAAGAATCGTTTTTAATATCAAAACGGGACGTACAAGCTAAGGATGAAGCTGGCTTGTATTTTTATTGCATTCTATGTGTGAAAAGACGTCATAGAGGCACTTCTCCATGTAAATAAGGAGGACCATTATGGAGGATGCAGTTAACGAGTACCTATTATCATTTATTGATCCGAAAGATAAATTAATTCTTGAAATGGAAGATTATGCGAAAGAAAATCATGTGCCGATTATGGATCGACTTGGAATGGAATTTATGTTGCAATTTTTACGTTTAATTGGACCAAAAAGCATTTTAGAGCTTGGTACAGCAATTGGTTATTCTAGTATTCGTATGATGCAAGCTATTCCAAATTCTCGCATTGTGACAGTTGAACGCAATCGTGAGCGATATGAAAAAGCACTTGAATATATAGAACGTTCATCAGTTAAAGAGCGTATTTCTGTTATTTACGGTGATGCGTTAGAAACAGGTGAGCAAGTAGAAGAACATGGAACGTTTGACGTTATTTTTATTGATGCAGCAAAAGGACAATATCGTCGCTTTTTTGACTTATATGAACCGTTATTAAACCCTGGTGGGGTAATTATTTCAGATAATGTTATGTACCATGGTCTTGTAACGACAAAAGAGAAAATTGAAAACAGACGTACACGTGGTTTAATCCGTCGTATTAAGACGTACAATGAATGGCTTATGAACCATGAAGGATATGATACAACGATTTTCCCAATTGGTGATGGAGTAGCTGTTAGTAAAAAGAGAGGGTGACCAAGGTATGAAGAAACCTGAATTGTTAGTAACGCCAAAAGCAGTAGTGGATATCGAACCTCTTGCGAAAGCAGGAGCAGATGCGGTAATGATCGGTGAGCAAAAGTTCGGTTTACGTTTAGCAGGGGAATTTTCACGTGAAGATGTGAAACAAGCTGTGAAGATTGCGCATGAAAATGGTGTGAAAGTATACGTAGCAATGAACGCTATGTTCCACAATGATAAAGTAGACGAATTAACAGATTATGTTGCATTTTTAAACGAAGTAAGTGTAGATGCAATTGTTTTCGGAGACCCAGCAGTATTAATGGCGGTCCGAGAAGTAGCGCCAAATATGCAATTGCACTGGAATACAGAAACAACAGCAACAAACTGGTTTACTTGTAACTACTGGGGACAAAGAGGAGCAAAACGCGCTGTATTAGCTCGTGAGCTTAGCTTAGATGAAATTGTTGAATTAAAAGAAAATGCTGAAGTGGAACTTGAAGTACAAATTCACGGTATGACTTGTATGTTCCAATCGAAGCGTTCCTTAGTAGGAAACTACTTTGAGTATCAAGGACGTAATCTTGACATTGAAAAGAAAAAATATGAAGAGAATATGTTCTTATATGACCCAGAGCGTAACAATAAATATCCAATTTATGAAGATGAAAATGGTACTCACATTATGAGTCCAAACGATATTTGTTTCATCGATGAGTTAGAAGAACTAATTGACGCTGAAGTCGCTAGCTTAAAAGTTGATGGTGTACTAAAAAGCTCTGCATACATTATTGAGGTAACGAAGAAATATCGTAAAGCAATTGATTTATGTGTAGAAGATCGTGATGCGTATTATGACGTGAAAGACGATTTATATAAAGAGATAGAAGAAATGCAACCAGTAAATCGTCCGTTAGATACAGGATTCTTCTTTAAAGAGACGGTTTACTAAACGAGGAGGGTGTAGGAAATGACTGTACAAGAAATTTCACGAGTAATCGATGGCAAACGCGTTATTGTGAAGAAACCTGAACTGTTAATCCCTGCGGGTAACTTAGAAAAATTAAAAGTAGCTATCCATTATGGGGCAGATGCTGTATATTTAGGTGGACAAGAATTTGGTCTTCGTTCGAATGCAGGTAACTTTACACTGGAAGAAATGGCAGAAGGTGTTGAATTTGCAAAGAAATATGGAGCAAAAATATATGTAACAACAAATATCTTTGCACATAATGAAAATATGGACGGGCTAGAGGAATATTTAAAAGGGATTGAAAAAGCTGGCGTAACGGGAATTATCGTTGCTGATCCGCTTATTATTGAGACTTGTAAACGTGTAGCGCCTTCTGTTGAAGTGCATTTAAGTACACAACAATCACTATCCAACTGGAAAGCAGCACAGTATTGGAAAGAAGAAGGTTTACATCGTCTTGTATTAGCTCGTGAAGCAAGCTATGAAGAAATGAAAGAAATTAAAGAAAAAGTGGATATTGAAATTGAAGCGTTCGTCCATGGTGCAATGTGTATCGCATATTCAGGCAGATGTACGTTAAGTAACCATATGACAGCACGTGACTCTAACCGTGGTGGTTGTTGTCAATCTTGCCGTTGGGACTATGATTTAGTTCAAACAGTATCACAACATAAAGATGCAAAAGAGCTTCCTCTATTCCAAGAAGAAGATGCTCACTTTGCAATGAGTCCAAAAGACTTAAATTTAATTTTATCAATTCCCAAAATGATTGAAATTGGAATTGATAGCTTAAAAGTTGAAGGACGTATGAAATCAATCCATTACGTAGCAACTGTAGCAACGGTATACCGTAAAGTAATTGATGCGTATTGTGCGGATCCGGATAATTTTGAGTTTAAACAAGAATGGTTAGATGAGCTTGATAAATGTGCAAATCGTGATACAGCTCCCGCATTCTTTGAAGGGGTTCCAGGACATCAAGAGCAAATGTTTGGAAATCATAGTAAGAAAACAACGTATGATTTCGCTGGTTTAGTGTTAGATTATAATGAAGAAACAGGCATCGTAACGATTGAGCAACGTAATCATTTCAAACCAGGACATGAAGTGGAGTTCTTTGGGCCAGAAATAGAAAACTTTACGCAGACGGTGGAGAAAATTTGGGATGAGGATGGAAACGAATTAGATGCAGCGAGACATCCGCTGCAAATCGTGAAATTCAAAGTGGATCAACCAGTGTATGTGAATAATATGATGCGCAAAAGCATACTTCAATAAGAAAGAGTTGATAGTCGAATGGGGACGAATAAGCCTGTTGTAATTGGAATTGCTGGTGGTTCGGGATCAGGTAAAACGAGTGTAACGAAAGCGATTTTTGACCATTTTAAAGGTCATTCTATTTTAATCTTAGAGCAAGATTATTATTACAAAGATCAAAGCCATTTACCAATGGAAGAGCGTTTAAAAACAAATTATGATCATCCGCTTGCGTTTGATAATGATCTGTTAATTGAACATTTGCAGCAGTTACTTGCATATGAGCAAATTGATAAGCCTGTATATGACTATACATTGCATACGCGTTCAGAAGAAGTTATTCCAGTTGAGCCGAAAGATGTAATCATTTTAGAAGGAATTCTTATTTTAGAAGACCCACGTCTTTGTGAGTTAATGGACATTAAGCTATTCGTTGATACAGATGCAGATCTTCGTATTTTACGCCGCATGCAGCGTGATATTAAGGAACGCGGCCGTACGATGGATTCAGTTATTGATCAATACGTAAGTGTTGTACGTCCAATGCACAATCAATTTATTGAGCCTTCTAAGAAATTTGCGGATATTATTATCCCTGAAGGTGGACAAAACCATGTTGCAATTGATATTATGGTGACAAAAATTGCAACAATTCTTGAACAAAAAGTAAATTTGTAATAGCATAGTAAAAGATATACGATAGGAAGGGATTTTTTCCCTTCCTATCGAATACAATGAAACATGCAACCTCATCTATATATAGGTGAGGGCATATTTATATCAACTTTCCATACATATCTTCTTTATATAAAGAGGAATTGGGAATACGGGGTTGTATGTGACAACTCCGCTAGTACAGGCGTGCTAGAAACCTCCGCTATACATATAAGTGGGGGAGTTTTCATATGGAACTCCTCTTTTTTTTCGGGGGATTGGTATATAAAAGGAGTGGAAAATATGGCAACAGAAAAAACATACCCTATGACGCAAGAGGGTAAGCAAAAGCTAGAGAACGAACTTGAAGATTTAAAAACGGTAAAACGTAAAGAGGTTGTAGAGCGAATTAAGATTGCACGTAGCTTCGGAGATCTTTCTGAGAACTCTGAGTATGATGCAGCGAAAGATGAGCAAGCGTTCGTAGAAGGACGTATTACACAATTAGAAAACATGATTCGTAACGCAGTTATCATCACAGATAACGGCGAAGAGTCTACAGTTGTTACATTAGGTAAAACAGTAACATTTAAAGAGTTACCAGGTGGAGATGAAGAATCTTACACAATCGTAGGTAGCGCAGAAGCAGATCCATTTGAAGGAAGAATTTCTAACGATTCTCCAATTGCAAAAAGCTTATTAGGTAAGCAAATTGGTGAGAAGGTAGCAATCCAAACTCCAGGTGGAGAAATGCAAGTAGAGATTATCTCTGTAAAATAATAAAAAATCACTCGTGTAAAAGCGAGTGATTTTTTTATTTGTATAAAAGATGAAACACTCCGTCCAAACTATAATAGACGAGGTGTTTTTTTATGAAAATAAAACGGAGAATTACAATTGTTTTAATTTGTTTTATATGTATCATGTTTATTTTACTTTGTCGTTTAATTCAAATACAAATTATAGATACAGAATCATTTACAGATCGTAAGATAAATTTAATTGAAAAAAGTGTTACACAACGGACGCAGTCCATTACGGTAGATGATGGACGAGGCCATTTTATAGATCGGAACGGTAAGGGAATAGGTGAGAAAAAGTATCCTGTTTTAATTGTTTTTCCATTTCTACAAATAAAAAATGACATGTTAGAGAAAATTGCGCATATCATTGGTGTGTCGAGACAAGAGATTGAAAGTCAAATGAAAGACAAGAAAAGTGCATTTATCATGCAAAGGGGAAATGGTCCATTTCGCTTGGCACGAGAGCAGATGGAGAAGGTAAATCAATTAAATGTATTAGGTATTGTAGCAGCTGAAGTTCGTTTACGGCAAACTGGCAGGGTGAATCATTTAATTGGCGATGTGGGGGAGAATGAACGAGAATTTCAAAAACGATACGGAGAAGTAAGAAAAATTTCAAGGCAAACGCCAATTGGTATTTCAGGATTGCAGCAATCATTTGATGAATTTCTTTTGACCGATGGAGAGGCAAAAGTATTGTATCAAGTGGACCGACAAGGGGAACCGATTTTTGGAAAACAAGCGAAATATACTGCACCTGGAAATCCGTTTTATCCAGTGACGATTCAAACAACTTTACATAACAGGTTACAGCAAAAAGCAGAAGAAGTGGTTGAAGCAAGCGAAATAAAGAAGGGGGGATTAGTATTACTTGATGTAAAGACAAATGAAATTTTAGCGATGGTCAGTAAACCATCTGTGCAGGTGAAGGATGAGCGTTTATATACAACTACACTTGAAAATCAAATGTTGACACCACATTTTCCTGGTTCTGTTTTTAAAACAATAGTTGCAGCGGCAGTGATTGATCAAAATGAAAATGTGTTTAATCGTACATTTAATTGTAATCAAGATTTATATGGTGAAGACCACCCACAAGTTATGATGGGTACACTTAGTTTTAAAGAGAGCTTTGCTAGAAGCTGTAACAGGACATTTTCAGAGTTAGGTAATGAGCTAATACAAAAGGATAAGATGGTGTTAGAAACTTACGTAGCAGCGTTAGGAGCCGCTAGTAAGGTTGGATGGAAAGGTTCTGTATTTCATACAACTCATTTTGAGCAAATGCCAGAGGAGAAGGGGGTTACGATTTGGGGTAGTGAAGGAAATAAGAATAGTAAAAAGGCAGTAGCGCAAACAGCAATTGGACAGAAAGATGTACGTATGTCACCTCTAGCGATTGCAAATATGATGGCGACGATTGCTAGAGGTGGAGAAAAGATGGAAGTGAAAGCTGTGGAAAAAATAATGTATAAAAATGGAACGGACTTCTATACATTTGAAGACCATACATTAGGTGGAAAACAGCTTTCCTATGAAACGGTGAAAACATTACAAGAGTTATTAAGGGGCGTTGTAACAACGGAGAAAGGAACAGGAGCAGCATTCAGGTCGTTACCACTAAGTGTTGCCGGAAAATCTGGGACAGCGCAAACAGGAAAAGGGATGAAAGTGAATCGTTGGTTTGCAGGTTATTTTCCATATGAAAATCCAAGATATGCTTTAGTTGTCGTGGATATAGAAACGAATAGCAATGTAAATAAAGTTACACCTATTTTCAAAGCTATCGTAGAATCAATCTATCGATTAGAGAATGAAAAGTAATCTTGCAATTCATAGTGAAATGTTTTCATTTCGTGAAAATATTATTGTAAATGTTCAACCTTTCTAGATTTAATGTTACAATAGCAAGTATGAAAAACTGCATGGAGGTTTGAAGAATGGCAGGAGGATCTAGATTCCAACAGAAACAACAAAAACGTCGTCAAAACGGTGTTTTAAATATTGCAATTGCAATTGTATTAATATTAGTAGCTATTGTATCATATCAATTGTTTGTTCCTGAAAGAAAAGAACAAGCGTCTTCTAGTGATAAAAAAGTAGCTCAGCAAACAACAAAAGAGAATAAGTCTGAGAAAGCTAAAGGCAAAGAAGAGACGAAGAAGAACGAGCAAGATAAGGCAGAGGCTAAGAATAAGGAAGAAGAGAAGCAAAAGGCTGAAGAAGAACAGAAAAAAGCTGAAGAAGAAGCGAAAGCTAACGAGAAAGTACCAGCTGAAAAAACACAGCCAAAGGCAACTGACGCTTATACGAAGTCTTCTTGGAAGCCAGTAGGTACAGAGCAAGGTGCAACACCTGCGATGACGTTTAAAAAAGGTACAGCAGATTGGAATGAGATGAACCAAGCAATTTCAGCTGCAATTGACGTTCCAGTAGAGCAATTAGTTATTCATCGAATCGGAAATAACGGTAAAAATAAAGCTTACGGTAACGTACAAGATAAACAATCAGGTAAAAAATATTATGTAAATATTGATTGGGTAGAGAATGAGGGCTGGAAACCAGTACTTGTTCAAACTCTAAACTAAAAAAGAGAGGCTCCTTAGGAGCTTCTCTTTTTTGTTAACGCAATTTTTTTAATTTAAAATGAACAACCGCGCTATAATACGGTCTTTTGCTTTCAGGATCCATAACCATTTGATGTGAGATGTGATGAACTTCAAGCATAAGTGCTTTATTATTATCAATTTGTTCACTAATTTTTCGTTCTAAAGAAGCTAAGTCTCCCGCTTCAAAAAATTCTACTTTATCTTCTAACATTTCAAAGGTAAATGACATGAAGACGGCCCCTCTCCTGTTTAATCAACTATAGTGTAACAAAGAAAAGAAGGAAATACCATGTACATTTCAATTGACATTTTTAGAAAGAGGGCATATTATACTGATAAAACCGATAAGAAAAAGGGGAATTTTTATGGGTACAGAATTTAATGGTTTATTTGATGAGTGGGCTCATACGTACGACTCATTTGTACAAGGCGAAGATATACAATATAAAGAAGTTTTCGCCCATTATGAGGACATTCTAGAGGATGTAGTTAACAAGTCATTTGGTAATGTATTAGAATTTGGTGTTGGTACTGGCAATTTAACAAATAAATTATTGTTTGCTGGACGCACAGTTTACGGTATAGAACCGTCACGTGAAATGCGCATGATTGCAAAAGAGAAATTGCCAAAAGAATTGTCCATTACAGAAGGTGATTTTCTTTCGTTTGAAGTCCCAAATTCAATTGATACCATAGTAAGCACCTACGCATTTCATCATTTAACAGATGATGAAAAAAATGTAGCGATTGCGAAGTATAGTCAATTGCTAAACAAAGGTGGTAAAATAGTGTTTGCTGATACGATATTTGCAGATCAAGATGCATATGATAAAACTGTTGAAACAGCAAAACAAAGAGGTTTCCATCAGTTAGCAAACGATTTGCAAACGGAATACTATACACGTATTCCAGTCATGCAGTCTATTTTTGAAAACAATGGCTTCCATGTAACGTTTACGAGATTAAATCATTTCGTTTGGGTAATGGAGGCAACTAAGCAATAGAAAGAGGGATTAGATTGAGAATTGCTGTAATTGGAGCAATGGAAGAAGAAGTACGTATTTTACGTGACAAATTAGAACAAGCAGAAACAGAAACGGTTGCGGGTTGTGAATTTACGAAAGGACAATTAGCAGGACACGAAGTAATCTTGTTAAAGTCTGGTATTGGTAAAGTAAATGCAGCGATGTCAACGACAATTTTATTAGAAAGATATAAGCCTGAAAAAGTAATTAATACTGGTTCAGCTGGTGGCTTCCATCATTCTCTAAACGTTGGAGATGTAGTTATTTCAACAGAAGTTCGTCATCATGACGTAGATGTAACAGCATTTAACTATGAGTATGGTCAAGTACCAGGAATGCCTCCTGGATTCAAGGCTGATGAAGCATTAGTTACATTAGCTGAGAAATGTATGCAGGCAGAAGAAAATATTCAAGTTGTAAAAGGTATGATTGCAACAGGTGATTCATTTATGAGTGATCCGAACCGCGTTGCAGCAATTCGTGATAAATTTGAAGACCTTTATGCAGTAGAAATGGAAGCAGCAGCTGTTGCACAAGTATGCCACCAATATGAAGTTCCGTTTGTTATTATTCGTGCGCTTTCTGATATTGCAGGTAAAGAATCAAATGTTTCATTTGATCAATTTTTAGATCAAGCAGCTCTTCATTCTACAAACTTTATCGTAAAAGTACTAGAAGAGTTAAAGTAATGTAACAAAAAGGCAACTGTCTCATATAAAGAAAATACATACAGTTGCCTTTTCTTTATTGGCAAATAAGGGGGAGAACACGATGAATGTATATCGTGGAGTTCATGAGTTGATTGGTCATACACCAATTGTAGAAATTACTCGTTTTTCACTTCCAGAAGGGGTCCGTTTATTTGCAAAGCTTGAATTTTATAACCCAGGTGGAAGCGTTAAGGACCGTTTAGGAAGAGAATTAATCGAAGATGCGCTAGAAAAAGGGCTTGTTACCCAGGGTGGAACAATTATTGAACCAACTGCTGGAAATACTGGTATTGGACTGGCACTTGCAGCGTTACAACATGATTTACGCGTTATTGTTTGTGTACCAGAGAAATTTAGTATTGAAAAACAAGAATTAATGAAAGCACTAGGCGCAACGGTCGTGCATACACCGACTGAGCAAGGAATGACCGGCGCAATTGCAAAAGCAAAAGAATTAGTAAATGAAATACCGAATTCATACTCTCCAAGTCAGTTTGCGAATGAAGCAAACCCGCGTGCTTATTTCAAAACACTAGGTCCTGAACTGTGGGATGCACTGAACGGAGAGATTAACATATTTGTTGCAGGAGCAGGAACTGGTGGTACATTCATGGGGACTGCATCTTATTTGAAAGAAAAAAATATAGATATAAAAACGGTTATTGTCGAACCAGAAGGATCTATTTTAAATGGTGGTAAAGCTGGTTCGCATGAAACAGAAGGGATTGGCCTTGAATTTATCCCGCCATTTTTGAAAACATCTTATTTTGATGAAATTCATACAATTTCTGATCGAAATGCATTTTTACGAGTGAAGGAATTAGCGCAAAAAGAAGGACTGCTCGTTGGGAGCTCTTCCGGAGCAGCATTTCATGCAAGTTTACTTGAAGCAGAGAAAGCGGCGCCAGGTACAAATATTGTAACGATTTTTCCTGATAGTAGTGAGCGCTATTTAAGTAAAGACATATACAAAGGATGGGAATAAAAAATGAGAGCAAAGACAAAGTTAATTCATGGTATTCGCATAGGAGAACCTTCAACTGGATCTGTAAATGTACCGATTTATCAAACAAGTACGTACAAACAAGAAGCAGTTGGTAAGCATCAAGGATATGAATATTCACGTACAGGCAACCCAACACGTGCAGCTTTAGAAGAAATGATTGCAGTATTAGAAAACGGTCATGCTGGTTTTGCATTTGGTTCAGGAATGGCTGCTATTACAGCTACAATTATGTTGTTCTCAAAAGGTGACCACGTTATTTTAACAGATGATGTGTATGGTGGAACGTACCGCGTTATCACGAAAGTATTAAATCGCTTCGGCATTGAGCATACATTTGTAGATACAACAAACCTAGAGGAAGTTGTAGAAGCGATTCGTCCAAATACGAAAGCGATTTATGTGGAAACACCAACGAACCCATTACTGAAAATTACTGATATTAAGAAAATATCTACTCTTGCTAAAGAGAAAGATTTATTAACAATTATCGATAACACATTCATGACGCCATATTGGCAGTCGCCGATTACTTTAGGAGCAGACATTGTACTTCATAGTGCAACGAAATATTTAGGAGGCCATAGTGACGTAGTTGCAGGCCTAGTAGTTGTAAATAGCCCGCAATTAGCAGAAGACCTTCACTTTGTACAAAACTCAACAGGAGGCATTCTTGGCCCACAAGATAGCTTCTTACTACTTCGTGGTTTAAAAACATTAGGAATTCGAATGGAAGAGCATGAAACGAATTCACGTGCAATTGCTGAGTTTTTAAATAACCATCCAAAAGTAAATAAAGTATATTACCCAGGTCTTGCATCACATCAAAACCATGAACTAGCGACAGAACAAGCAAATGGATTTGGTGCTATTATCTCATTTGATGTAGATAGTGAAGAAACATTAAATAAAGTACTAGAGAACTTACAATACTTTACACTTGCTGAAAGTTTAGGGGCAGTAGAAAGTTTAATTTCTATCCCATCTCAAATGACACATGCATCAATCCCAGCAGATCGTCGTAAAGAGCTAGGAATTACAGATACATTAATTCGTATTTCTGTCGGTATTGAAGACGGTGAAGATTTAATTGAAGATCTAGCACAAGCGTTAGCATAGTAAAAATGCACTGCTCATATAGGCAGTGCATTTTTATTACATCTTTTTGTGAAAAACTTCACAAAATAGACATACACAAATGAAATCATTTCATGTATATTAAGTTCATGAAGTGTTACTCACGAACAAACTTGTGAAATATTCCACAAACAATGAGGTTCATGTAGGAAAGCAACTCTATTTTTTTTGCGCTAATCGGGACTCATTATGACCTATAGGGTCTTATTTAGTCCATGATAGCAGAATAGGAGGAATTTACATGGTAGTCAAAGAGAAAGTTGTAAATGAAATGCAGGAAGTAAAAGAGATGATTGATACGTTAGTGAATAACGGTCGAAAGGCTTTACAAGCATTAGAAAGTTTTACACAAGAGCAAATTGACAACATTGTTCATGAAATGGCATTAGCAGGTGTTGATCAACATATGCCGCTTGCGAAGTTGGCTGTTGAAGAAACAGGTCGTGGTGTATATGAAGATAAATGTATTAAAAATATTTTTGCTACTGAATATATTTGGCATAGCATAAAAAAAGATAAAACAGTAGGGATTATTCACGAAGATCCTCATGAAGAAATAATAGAAATTGCGGAACCTGTCGGTGTAGTAGCTGGGGTAACGCCTGTAACGAATCCAACGTCGACAACAATGTTTAAAGCATTAATCGCGATGAAAACGAGAAATCCAATTATTTTCGCATTTCATCCTTCAGCACAAAACTGTTCCATTGCAGCGGCGAAAACAGTATATGATGCAGCGGTGAAGGCCGGGGCACCAAAACATTGTATTCAGTGGATTGAAAGACCTTCTGTCGAAGCAACGAAACAATTAATGAACCATGAAGGTGTTGCGCTTGTTTTGGCAACTGGAGGAGCAGGTATGGTGAAATCAGCTTATTCTACTGGAAAACCAGCGCTAGGTGTAGGTCCTGGTAATGTACCATGCTATATAGAGAAATCAGCGCATATAAAACGAGCTGTTAATGATTTAATTTTATCAAAAACATTTGATAACGGTATGATTTGTGCATCAGAACAAGCAATCATTGTAGACAAGGAAATTTATGATGATGTGAAAAAAGAAATGATTGCAAACAATTGTTACTTTGTAACAGAAGAAGAGAGAAGAAAATTAGAAAAGCTTGTTATTAATGAAAATACATGTGCAGTAAATAGTGATATTGTAGGGAAATCAGCACAGTACATCGCCGCATTAGTTGGAATTACTGTGCCTGAAAATACAAAAATGCTTGTAGCTGAAATACAAGGTATCGGAGGAGCATATCCACTATCTCGTGAGAAACTGAGTCCAGTATTAGCTTGTGTAAAAGCAAATTCACTAGAAGAGGGACTTACATATTGCGAAGACATGTTAGACCTTGGTGGTTTAGGACATTCAGCAGTCATTCATTCTACAAATAAAGAAGTACAAAAACAATTTGGATTACGTATGAAAGCTTGCCGTCTTATTGTAAACGCCCCTTCATCACAAGGTGGAATCGGTGATATATATAATGGATTTATTCCATCACTTACGCTCGGTTGTGGCTCGTATGGGAAAAACTCAGTTTCTCAAAACGTAACAGCGACGCATTTATTAAATATAAAAAGGTTGGCAAATAGAAAAAAGAATATGCAGTGGTTCAAATTACCACCAAAAATTTATTTTGAAAAACATGCGACAGCATATTTAGCAAATATGCCTAACATTTCACGTGCATTTATTGTAACGGATCCAGGAATGGTTGAGCACGGATATGTAGATACGGTTACGCATTATTTACGTAAACATGCAAATGATGTAAAAGTCGAAGTTTTCTTTGAGGTCGAGCCAGATCCATCAGATGAAACTGTGTTTAAAGGTGCGGAAATGATGAGAAGTTTTAAGCCAGATGTAATTATCGCACTTGGTGGTGGTTCAGCTATGGATGCAGCGAAAGGGATGTGGCTTTTCTATGAGCAACCAGAAACAACATTCTATGGAATTAAACAGAAGTTTTTAGATATAAGAAAACGTACATGTAAATATCCGGAATTAGGTAGTAAGGCGCAGTTTGTTGCCATTCCAACAACATCAGGAACAGGATCAGAAGTAACACCATTTGCGGTTATTACAGATAAGAAAAATAATATAAAGTATCCGCTCGCGGATTATGAATTAACACCAGATGTAGCAATTGTTGATCCACAGTTTGTAATGACAGTACCACCACATGTAACAGCAGACACTGGTATGGACGTATTAACGCATGCAATCGAGGCGTATGTGTCTGTTCTAGCAAATGACTATACAGATGGATTAGCATTAAAGGCCATTGATCTCGTATTTAAATATTTACCAAGAGCATTTAAAGATGGAAATGACGAAGAAGCACGAGAAAAAATGCATAATGCTTCTGCAATCGCAGGGATGGCATTTGCAAATGCTTTCTTAGGTATTAATCACAGCTTAGCACATAAAATTGGACCGGAATTTCATATTCCGCATGGGCGTGCGAATGCAATTCTTATGCCGCACGTAGTTCGCTATAATGCTATTAAGCCAAGAAAACACGCATTGTTCCCAAAATATGAGCACTTTGTGGCTGATGAACGCTATGCACATATTGCGAGAATGCTCGGGCTTCCAGCAGGCTCGACAGCAGAAGGTGTGGAATCCCTCGTCCAAGCAATTATTGAGCTTGGAAAAAGCTTAAATATAAATATGAGTATTGCAGGACAAGGAGTTGCTAAAGACCAATTTGAAGAGGTTGTTGGATTATTAGCAGAAAGAGCTTTTGAAGATCAATGTACAACAGCTAATCCGAAATTACCTCTCATTTCAGAGTTGAAAGAAATTTATATGGAAGCATATAAAGGGGAGTAATGGGTATGAAAGAGTCGCAATAAAGCGGCTCTTTTTCATTTGGAAAACATCTCCCAGAATGGCTGTATTTACTGGTCTTTAAGCTTAATAGAATATGATACAGTGAAATAGAGGAGTGAGAATATAATGAAAGAATTACAAGGAAAAATAGAAGATTATACTCGGTTCGGACAAATCCTTCTCGCTGTAAGTACATTGTTAATGGTTGGCTTATTGATTCCGAATGGAGCAAAAGAAGCAATACAATCTTTTGTTATGATGGGGAGTACCGTTATATTTTTAAGTTTATCATTCTTTTTCTTTCAGCGTGTGAAAGTGATGCGAGAACAGTTAGAGGGAAACGAATGTGAGTA
Organism: Bacillus cereus group sp. N6; assembly: GCF_016483705.1. Classification (NCBI taxonomy): domain Bacteria; kingdom Bacillati; phylum Bacillota; class Bacilli; order Caryophanales; family Bacillaceae; genus Bacillus; species Bacillus cereus group sp. N6. The sequence goes on along the minus strand of NZ_JAEHBI010000048.1, from coordinate 9,997 downwards.
ATATTATGAAATAGAGCACTACGAAAAGAACGAATCTTTTTGTAGTGCTTTTTGTTTTTGTAAAAAATGTATGCGGTTTATATTGACAATGATAATCCTTATCAATTAAAGTAGAATGGTAGTTAATGATTATCATTATCAGTTAGAGGTGAAAGAATGAAAAAATCTATTACGCTATTCACAGCGATTTTATCTATTTTTTTCTTGTTAATAGGTTGCAATGCAAAGGGAGACGAAAAAGCATCTGCAACAAAAACAGAAAAAGGAAAAGAGAAAATCGAAGTTACCGACCTATCAGGAAGAAAGGTAACATTCGATAAAGTGCCAGAGAGTTTTGCAACATTAAGTATGGGGGACATGAATATTATTCATGCTTTAGGTGGAAAAATAGTAGGTCGTCCGGATGCAAAAATAACTCTTCCAGAGGATGTAAAGAAAGTACAAGTAATCGGGAATGCACATCAACCGAATTTTGAACAAATCGCTAGTTTAAAACCGGATGTACTTATTGCTAACAATGGGTTTCAAAAGAATGTTCCAACGGTTGAAGGGCAAGGAACGAAAGTAATGATTTCTTCTGCGAATTCTGTACAAGATATTCAAAAGAATATTGAACTATATGGAACGATAATGAAGAAAGAAGATAAAGCAAAAGAACTTAATCAAAAAATTAATGATCAAATGAAGACATATGAGAAAAAGAGTGATGTGAAAGCACTGTTAGTATACGGAGCACCAGGTACTTATTTAGCAGCATTACCAACATCTTTATCAGGTAATATTTTAGAAAAAACAGGCGGAAAAAATATTGCAGCTGATTTTCCGGAAATGAAGGAATATCCGCAATATGCGCAGCTAAGTGTAGAACGTATTATTGAGGCAAATCCAGATGTGATTTATTTAATTACACATGGAGATCCAAATAGCGTTAAAAAAGCATTTGAAGGCGAAATGATGAAAAATGAAGCGTGGAAAAATTTAGATGCAGTAAAACAAAATCGTGTAGTTATTTTGCCACCAGACTTATTTGGATCAAATCCTGGAACAAAAGTTACAGAAGCAATGGACTTTATGTATAAAAGTATACAAGATGTAAGGAAATGATAAGTATGGAAAGTAGTGAAGTAGTAAGGGAAAAGGAACATCCTTTTGCGAAAAAAAGATGGATAATAGCAGTTACTTTAGTTGTATTAACGATTCTAGGTCTTTTTTACGGTCTTTTCGCAGGAAGCCTATCCTTTTCTTTACGAGAAATTCTAACAGGGATACAAGATGAAGGTTCGACGGTTCATCGAATTGTATGGGACCTTCGTATACCGAGAGTGCTCGTTGGATTTATAGTAGGAACATGTTTAGCAGCATCTGGTGCACTGCTGCAAGGGGTTATGAGAAATCCTCTTGCAGACCCTGGTATTATCGGGGTTTCATCTGGAGCAGGCCTTGTAGCAATTGTAATTATGATCTTATTCCCTCAGCATATGGCATTTTTACCGCTCGGGGCGTTTATAGGAGCTTTCATAACGGCGATGGTCATTTATGCTTTATCATGGCAAAAAGGGGCGCCGCCTTCAAGGATTGTCTTAGTAGGTGTATCAATAAATGCATTAATTGGTGCAGCGACGTCAGCGTTAATGTTATTACATAGTGACAAAGTACAATCGGTGTTACCCTGGTTAGCAGGTGGCATTGGTGGTGTAAGTTGGGCACATTTAAACATGATTATTTATTATGCAATATTCGCTATTATATTAGCCTTCTTTGGTATAAAACATATTCGAGTATTAATGCTTGGAGATGAAATGGCGAAATTATTAGGTCATAACGTGGAGAAAAGCCGGTTTTATTTAATAGTAGTAAGTACACTATTAGCTGGAATTGCAGTTAGTGTTTCTGGTCTTATTGGATTTGTCGGTCTTGTTGTACCACATATGTTACGTTTATTAGTTGGAAATGACTATAAATATTTACTGCCATTATCATGCCTTGGCGGAGGTATATTACTTGTTTTCGCGGATGCGATAGCTCGAAGTTGGTTCGATCCAATTGAATTGCCTGTTGGTATTTTATTATCCTTCTTAGGCGGTCCGTTCTTCTTATATTTAATTTATAGAGGAGGGAAACAGAGTGATTTCCGTTAACAAAGTGTTTTATGCACATTCTGAAAGGTTTCAAATGCAAAATATGAATGTACATATTAAAGCTGGAGAGGTCGTTAGTTTAATTGGGCCAAATGGATCGGGGAAATCTACTTTGCTTCGTTTAATGGCAAGACTACTTAAACAAAGCGAAGGGGATATCATTTTAGATGGAAAAAGTATTCATACGATGAAAAGTGCCGATGTAGCGAAGCAATTAGCGATGTTACCACAAATGCATGATCATCAATTAGATTTAACAGTGAAAGAATTAATCGAATTTGGAAGAGGACCTCATAAATCATGGAGAGGTCGCTTAAATAAAGACGATGAAAAAATTGTTGATTGGGCATTGTCTGTTACAAATCTTGAAGGGTACGAATATCGCCTTTTGCAATCTTTATCAGGAGGAGAAAGACAACGTGCCTGGATTGCAATGACGCTAGCACAACGTACAAATGTCTTATTATTAGATGAGCCAACAACCTTTTTAGATATCGTTCATCAGTTGGAAGTAATGGAACTTGTGAAACGGTTAAACGAGGAGTTTGGCATGACAATTGTAATGGTTTTACATGATATTAACCAAGCGGCTCAATATAGTGATCGTTTACTCGTATTAAAGCGAGGGCAGCTTCAGTATGACGGTATACCAGAAGAAGTGTTATGTCATGAAATGTTTCAACGTGTGTTCGGCATAGAGGTAGATATTTTTCAAGGAGGTGACAAGCCATTTTTCACACCAAAACGAATTTCTAAAAAAGGAGGAGCAAGATGCGAACAGAAGAATGTATTACCACTGAGTTAGTAAGAGAATTTGTTATGGCAGCTCACGGAGATTTAGAAAAAGTACAAGAACTGTTGGCTGAATCGCCAAGCTTACTTCATGCCTCTTACAATTGGGGCGGATCAGATTGGGAAAGTGCGTTAGGAGCGGCGGCACATGTAGGTCGTAAAGATATTGCTCTCTATTTACTAGAAAAGGGTGCTCGAATGGACATTTTCGCGGCCGCGATGCTTGGAGAATTAGAAGTTGTACAAGCTATTTTAGTAGCACAACCAGAGGCATTGCGTGCATCGGGTCCACATGGTATTTCCCTTCTTCAACATGCACGAATGGGTGGAGAACAAGCACAGCGTGTATTTGAGTACTTAACGGTGATCTCTTAATGACCGCAAAGGTTCTTATGTGCGGTAAACTTTTCACTTTCATATAATTGAAAAGTTTACCGCCCGTTAGAACGGGATAAGTATCTAGTATATTTGAAAATCCTACACCCCCCTCAATTGTAGTTTTCTTTATGCTAGTTATGATATGGATGCAGTAGACAATATTTGTCTACTGCCTTTTTTAGATTCTTGAGGGATTGAATATTCTGTATTTTATTCTTGGTTCATTTATAATAGATAGTAACATTTTAGTATACATACAAAACATGATCGTGTAGGTAAGTACAAATTCGTGGGAAGGAGTGCAGAGATGTTTCATACAGATCGTTTACAAATTCGCAAATATACAATGGATGATTTGCAGTTCTATGCTTCGCTATGGGGAAATGAGAAGGTAATGCGCTATATTGGAAATGGGACGTTAAAAACATATATGCAATGTAAAAAAAGTTTGGAGGAGTGGGTGATTCCTAGCTATAAAAACGGTCTTGGTTTATTTGTATTGATTGAAAAGGAAACGGGAATACGAATTGGTCATGCAGGGTTAGTAAAGCAGCAGATAGATGGAAAAGAAGAAATTGAAATTGGTTATTGGTTATTACCTCAGTATTGGGGAAAAGGGTATGCGAAAGAAGCAGCGGCAGCATTTCGAGACTATGGTTTCCAAGCGTTACGAATGAATAAATTAATTTCTCTTATTAATCCGGATCACCCCGCCTCAATCTTTGTTGCTAGAAAAACAGGGCTTAGTTATGAGAAAACAACTTCATTTCATGGGATGGACGTTCTTGTTTATTCCATTAAACGCGTTGGATGAAAAAAGGTAAATTGCATCTTTTGAAGAATGGTATATAAAAATAAAGGGGGGATTACATGTATATTTATCATAATGGCCTTATTATTCGTGAGGGAACGAATGGTGTGCCAGCATATGCAATTAAAACTTTATTCGAAGATGCTGGTTGGAGTAATGATGATATCCCTTCTTGGCAAATTGAAAAATTCACGATAGCATTTGAAAATTCAACATGGGCATTCACAATTTGGGATGAAGAAGAGATGATTGCGATGGTTAGAGTCATTTCTGATGGAATCATGATCGCGAACATAGTAAATTTAGTTGTGAAATGTGAATATAGAGGGAAGGGATTAGGTAAGAAACTTGTCGCTCTTTGTTTGCAAAAGTTGCCACATGGAGACTGGTTTGCACATACATCTGCGAGTAATTTTGATTTTTATAGAAGTTGTGGTTTTGAGGTGAGAGAATTATCGAGAAATGGAACATGTGCGTACTACGGGTATCAAGTAGCAAAAAAAGATGGGCACCGATAAAAGTAAGATAGTGTAGAAAAAGGATGCTATTTAATAATATAAACTGAACTGAGACTCATTTTATGATAAAATAAAAGAAAATTCTGTTTATTAAACGGGGGATAAAAATGAATGTAAAAGTTGGGGATGTATTTAAATACGAAAGAAGATTTACTGAGGAAGAGGTTTTTGAATTTGCAAATATTACAGGAGATAAAGGTAGGCATCATATGGAATATGATGAAAAAGGACGTTTAATGGTTCATGGTTTATTAACTGCTAGTATTGGAACGAAAGTAGGAGAAGAATTACATTACATAGCAAGAGAATTAGTAAGTGAGTTTATTAGACCGGTTTTTACAGGAGATACGATCACTTGTGAATTAACTTTAACAAATATTGAACAGATGGAAGGATATAAAAAGGTTTCAATCGAGTCAGTTTATCGCAATCAACATGAAAAGACTGTACTAGTTGGAACAAGTTATGGCGTTATAAGGGGATAAAAAAGAAGCCTGATTTACAGGCTTCTTTTTTATTTAATAAACACGTTTTCGATTTTCTGCATGACTAGAGATGAGTAATAATGCAGTTTCTTCCCCTATATTACGAACGATATGAGGAACACATGCATTCCAGGAGAAAGAATCACCTTCTTCTACTATTGCAATATCTTCTCCATGTTGAACTTCTAGTTTTCCGCGTAATACAAGGTGACATTCTTCCCCTTCATGGGCATTTGGTATATTTTCTTTCGGAAACCCAGCAGGAATTTCCACGAGGTTTAGGCGGAGGCCACCTTGCTCTGCAACATGTTCAATTCTTTGTTCATCTTTTCCGTATACACTGTATTTACGCTCTACCTTTTTGACAACTTTCAACCGATCTTTTTGTTCTAATAATAAATAGGGAAGGGGAACGTTTAAAAAATTGGAGATTGTTTCTAAAGTTGAGATAGATGGTGATGTTTTATTATTTTCAACCTGACTCATAAATCCTTTAGAAAGACCTGTTCCCTCACAAATTTGTGCGATTGTTATGCCTCTACGTTGACGAATTTCACGTATTGCAGAACCAATATTCATAAAATCAAGCTCCTTTTTGTAAACAACTATTTGTATCATAGCAAAAAAAATATATTTTTTCCCAGTGAAAATGAATTGACGAATAAAAAAAATTAGTGTATGTTTTGTAATGTAAATAAAGGTTTTGTATAAGAAAACTATAAAGGAGAGAATGAAATGAATCAACATATCGGTAACTTAATTATTCGTATCGTGTTAGGGGTAACATTCTTTATGCACGGTTTAACAAAATTCCAATCGGGGATTGACAATATTGCAGGGTGGTTTACAAGCATTGGTTTACCAGGAGGTCTTGCATACGGTGTAGCAACAGCGGAAGTAGTTGGTGGTATATTGTTAATTCTAGGTTTAGGTGTAAGATATATTGGATTATTATTTGCACTTGTAATGGTTGGAGCAATTGTAAAAGTAAAATGGTCAGCTGGTTTATTAGGGGATGGAAAAAATCCTGGCTTCGAATTAGAACTTGCATTGTTAGCAATGGGTGCGTACTTATTTGTTGCGAAAGCAGACGGTTTTGTAGATAATTTCTTAAAAGAGAAAATGTCAAAGAAGAACTAAATTAAATGGGGGGCTAACAAGATGAGTTTTCAACTTCATCCCGATACAACACTTGATGTTGTTCATTTATATGTATCAAATATAAAGAAATCACTAGAGTTTTATACAGAAGTACTAAGTATGAAAGTACTAAAAGAAGATGAAATGGTCGTTACATTTGGGAATGAAAATAACGAACCACTCCTTATCATTGAAGAAAAGACAGAAGCTTTACCAAAGCAAAGAGGGAGAACGGGGTTATATCATTACGCAATTTTACTACCACGTAGACAGGATTTAGCGAATATTCTTCGTCATCTTGTAGAAATGGTATATCCACTGCACGGCGGAGCCGACCATTACTTTAGTGAGGCCCTCTATTTAGCTGATCCAGATGGAAACGGGATTGAAATTTATCATGATCGCCAAAAAGAAGTTTGGCGTGATGAGAATGGAGAACTACCATTTGTTAGTAACCCGTTAGCTGGTGAAGAATTATTGCAGCAAGGAATTGCGTGGAATGGTTTTCCAGCTGGTACTGTGATGGGGCATATTCATTTCCATGTAGCTGATTTGGAAGAAGCGAAACGTTTCTATGTGGATGGTCTTGGTTTTGAAGTAACAATCCCAGCTCGTAATGGCGCGTTGTTCGTATCGGCAGGTGGCTATCATCACCATATCGGTTTAAATACGTGGCAAGGTGAAGGAATACCGCCGCAAATGCCAAATTCTGTTGGCTTGAAATATTTCACAATTGTACTAGCAGATGAAAAACAAAAAGAGCAAGTATGTGAAAGCTTAAAAAATATTGGCAAGATTGCTACGTACAAAGATGGAATATTACAAGCCCAAGATCCATTTGGACATTGTATCCATTTCAAAATTAAAGGAGAAGCCTAAAAAAGGCTTCTCTTTTTTTACTTTCTTATAATTGCTTTTTCGTTTTGTAAAAATAGTTCATTAAACTGCTTTGCAAGCTCAAAATCTAGTTTCGTTAAACCTTTTGCATTCCAAGATGACAAAGTAATAATGACTGCTTTATACTGGATAAGGATAAATGGATGGTGATTACGTTCTTCTGATAGTTTGGCGGCTTCAGAGACAAATTCGACTCCTTTTAAGTAGTCGGAAAACATATATTTTCGTTCAATCCATTTTTCATCTTTTATCATCCATTTATCCACCTTTAATAATTCCCCTTGAACTTCTTCTTCAGTTAATCGTAGCATCATTTTTCACATCCTTTACATGCAGTAGTGCAAGACCATTGTTAATAAGGCGTGTTACAGCTTCGTCAGTTGTGAAAGTAGAAAGTTGTTGTAATAATGCTGCTGATGTTTCGTGTCCTTTGTTATGCTCTAAAAGTAATTCTAATATTTCAAGGCGAAGCAGCCATTCTTTCAGATAAAATTTATTTAATACCTCTTGAATTGCTACTAATTGATCGACATGTGCGTCGTGTAAAATACCTCCACCTCGAATATCACGAACTGTTTGATACATACGATCCAGCTCAGTTAATGCAAGAGGTGCTGGAGTTTCCTCTGTTTCTTCATCAATTGGGAAAAATGATGCTGCATCTGCTGCTCCTGGGAATACTGAAATGATTTGTGAGCCAACAGCCATATCAAATGCGCCCCATGAAGCATCAAATAATACGCGGGCGTTATAAGTAACTGTGCAATCGATAAAGGAAATAAGAGCAATTTTCTTATCGTTTTTTATAATATCTGTTACTTTTCCTTTTACATGAATACCACTTGCAAAAGTAAACTCAGCAATATTTCCAATTGTAATTCCTAATGATTGTAGTTGTTCATCTGTACAATTTTCTAATGCAATATTTTCAGTGAGTAATCCAATTGGTGTTCCAAAGCCGTCACTGTGTATAGATGTAGAATGATTCGCTAGTTGTTTATTATGAATTGCTAATGCAGTTGGTGAATTTGTTCGCATGTAAATCACTTTACCTGCATCGTTTTCAATTGTCTCGCTGAATGTACCTGTAATCTGTAATCCACTAGTTAGTTCAGCAGTTGCATAGTTTTCAGAGCGAATCGCTTTTTCTAAACCTTCCTTTCCACCTGTTTTAAAGGCCATCGTTTCAGCAAATGTCTCAAGTGCTTCAGTCAGCTCTTCAAATGATTCACAAACAAATAGTTGTGGTTGCATTTTTGTTACGTCATAAGTTGTACCTGTACATGCCTCGATAGAGAATGGAACCTTTTCTACAGCGTCCGTTAAGCAATGTTTGCTTTCGCCAACAGAAGAAAGGAGACCAGCACCATATATTTTTGGAGCATCTATATTTCCGATTAACCCATATTCTACTGTCCACCAGAAAAGACGTGAAATTTGTTCAGCTTCTGATAAACCAGAAACTAATTTTTGTTTTTCAATTACAGTATTTTCAGCAGCGGCAACTTCGTCAGGAGTAGAAGTAGGGCTTTCTTTTACGATTGTTAATGTACGAACAGCTTCAAAAGCATCATGTTCTTCTTTTGTGGAGAAAGCTTTCGCACCAATTTGTCCAAAGCGTTTCACATACTTCGCATATGTAGGATCCAGTAAAATAGGTGCGTGTCCTGCTGCTTCGTGTACGATATCTGGAGCTGGTGTATACTCGATATTTTCTACTTTGCGAATATCTGTTGCGATTGGTAGTAATCCGTGTCCTTGGAAATCAAAGAATGCTACGCCGGGAATAAGTCCATCAATTGTTACAGCTCCCCATCCGCTTGGTGCTAAACAGTCATTCATTTCTTCTACCTTTGGAATTGCATCTATATTTATACCAGATGATTGTAGTCCGTTCACATAGGCTGGATGAGCAACGTCTTTTAAGAAACTATGATTTTGTCTCATAATGTAACGCCAAACAGCGTGATTCACCGGTGTATATTGATCATAATGCTGCGTGGATACGAATGGTTTTAAATGCGATGGAATTTCTGTTTTCTTTGTCATTTAGACATCCTCCTTGTTTTCTATAAAATTGAATATTGGTTGGGTATAGCTGAAACCACCACCTTTCAAAATTGTAAGCGCTTATAAAATTTTATCATAAGATTCGGAATTATTTAACATTTGTTTCTGTGAGAAATAGAAAAAGCCCCTATCGGAAAATCCGATAGGGGCGAAAGAATCGCGGTACCACCCTATTTGTAAGTGAAAAAATACTTAAATCTCAATTAATGATAACGGAAAAACTCCGTCTTTTCCTTCATGCGTACAAGCACTACGAAAAAGAAGCTCCAGAATTGTAATTCATATTTATATATGTGCTAATTTCCACCGACCATTAGCTCTCTGTAACAGGGATATAAGATATTACTGCGATTCTTTCAACGCGTATATATGAAATTGTGCAAAAGGGAAGGACGCAAAAAAGCCCCTATCGGAAAATCCGATAGGGACGATAAAAATCGCGGTACCACCCTAATTGTAAACAGAAAAATTGTTTACCACTCACTTTAAGATAACGGAAAGATCCGTCTTTCTCTTCATGCATTATGTGCACTACGGGAAAGAAGCTCCAGAATTGTAATTCACGCTTGTATATGTACTGATTCGCACCAACCATCAGTTCTCTGAGACAGGGATATAAGTCGCTACTAGTATTCCTTCAAAGCCGATATATAATTCGTTCAACTAAACTATGTTTCGTATTATAAAACTATTGTAACTACTCAGCTTCCTCACGGAAGCTTTTTTAATTTTACTAGTTTCATATGCCTCTCATTTGTAAATACTGAG
>NZ_JAEHBI010000047.1:0-42395 GCF_016483705.1 Bacillus cereus group sp. N6 | reverse complement strand
TACTTTCCCCATGTAGACACCTCATTTGGTTCATTTTTTATTATAGTAACCTGTGTCTACTTTTTAGTCTAACATCATAGATGATGAAACGGGAGCTCCTACAAAGGATTTAGTAGACTTTTATAAATCTGAGTTTGTAGTTAAGAAAGATTCAAATATTAACAGTGTAAAAGATTTAAAAGGTAAAAAAATTGGTTATCAAGATGTAACGTCATCAGCGGGGTATGTATGGCCTGCGGCTGTATTGTTAAAAGAGGGAATTGATCCGCTAAAGGATGTGAAACCTGTTACATTAAAAGGTCACGATCAGTCGCTGATTGCTCTTTTAAATGGTGATGTAGATGTATCTGTTGTATTCCAAGATGCTCGTAATATTGTGAAAAAAGATTATCCGAATATATTCGATCAAACGAAAATAGTGAAATTTACGGAAAAAATTCCTAACGATACGATTTCGGTACGTTCTGATTTAGATGCAGAGTGGAGTAAGAAATTACAGGACGCTTTCATTGAAATAGGAAAGAATGAGGAAGGTCACAAAATCATTAAAGAAGTATATTCACATGAAGGATATGTTAAATCTGATGATAGTAAATTTGATATCGTTCGTGAATATGGAAAGAAAGTAAAAACGCAATAATACATATGGAAATGGCAGCTAACTGGAAGGTGTATGTTTCCAGTTAGTTTGCCATTTTGAATACATAGAAGGTAGGTAAGATGTGTGATAGAATTTCGAAATGTTTCCAAAATGTATCCGAATGGTACAAAAGGATTGAATAATATAAACTTGAACATTCAAAAAGGTGAGTTTGTTGTAATGGTAGGGCTGTCGGGGGCTGGAAAGTCTACACTTCTTAGATCGGTAAATCGCCTTCATGAGATTACAGAAGGAGAAATCTTGATTGAAGGTGAGTCTATTACTGCTGCGAAAGGAAAAGAATTACGACGCATGCGCCGGGATATTGGTATGATTTTTCAAAGTTTTAACCTTGTAAAACGATCAACGGTTTTGAAGAATGTATTAGCTGGGCGTGTTGGATACCATTCGACTTTTCGTACAACGTTAGGTCTATTTCCAAAAGAAGATTTGGAGCTTGCCTTTCAATCGTTAAAAAGGGTGAATATTTTAGAAAAAACATATGCGCGAGCTGATGAATTATCAGGAGGACAACAGCAACGTGTATCGATTGCTAGAGCGTTGGCACAAGAAGCAAAAATTATATTGGCAGATGAACCTGTTGCGTCGTTAGATCCGCTAACAACAAAGCAAGTATTAGATGATTTGAAAAAAATTAATGAAGATTTTGGGATTACAACAATTGTAAACTTACATTCTATTGATTTAGCTAGGCAATATGCGACACGCATTATTGGATTACATGCAGGCGAAATTGTTTTTGATGGTTCAGTAGAAGAGGCAACGGATGAAAAATTTGCTGAAATTTATGGAGACGTAGCGCAGAAAAGTGAATTATTAGAGGTGGCAGTTAAATGAATGACGCGACGATATATTCGAAATCGATACCGAAGCCGCCGAGTAAGTTGAAACATATGTTAACGGCTATTCTAGTCATTTTACTGTTGTGGGGAAGTAGTGTACAGGTTGACGCATCATTTTCAAAACTAGTAGTTGGTTTTCCCAATATGATTGATTTGTTAAAAGAGATGGTGCCGCCTGATTGGAGTTATTTTCAAGTTATTACAACAGCGATGTTAGATACAATACGTATGGCGATTATTGGGACGACTTTAGGAGCGATTTTAGCTATTCCACTGGCACTATTTGCGGCAAGTAATGTGTTTACTAGTACATTTTTGTACGGTCCAGCTCGATTGGTTTTAAATTTTATCCGAACGATACCAGATTTATTATTAGCAGCAATTTTCGTAGCTATTTTTGGAATAGGACCACTTCCAGGTATTTTAGCTCTTACTTTTTTCTCAATTGGGCTCGTGGCGAAATTGTTGTATGAGTCAATGGAATCGATTGATCCAGGTCCATTAGAGGCGATGACAGCAGTAGGAGCAAATAAAGTGCAATGGATTGTGTATGGGGTAATTCCGCAAGTGAAAGCACATTTTGTCTCCTATGTTCTTTATACATTTGAGGTGAATGTACGTGCAGCAGCTGTTTTAGGTTTAGTAGGAGCGGGTGGTATTGGGGTGTATTATGACCGTACACTTGGATTTTTACAATATCAACAAACTGCATCTATTATTATTTATACTCTTGTTGTTGTATTGTTAATTGATTATGTAAGTACATTGTTGCGGGAGAAATTATAATGAGTAAAACGACGATAATTGTACCAAAACCGAAGAAACCGAGTGTGTATCGCTGGTTTATTTTTATAGCACTTGCATTTGTTTATGTATGGGCTTTTTCAGGAGTCCCGCTAGAGGGAATAAAGGATACGGCAGGAGAAATTACAAAAGCAATTATGACAGGTGTATTGAATCCAGATTGGTCGTATGTATCTTTGCCAGATGGTGAAGATTTATTACATGGCTTAATTGATACGTTGGCAATTGCGATATTAGGTACATTTATTTCTGCCTTTTTATCTGTTCCATTCGCTTTTTGGGCGGCAACGAATATGAGCAGTGGAAAATTAACGGCAGGAACTGGGAAATTTGTACTTAGTTTTGTTCGTACATTTCCTGAATTAGTTATGGCTCTTTTATTTATAAAAGCTGTTGGACCAGGCTCCTTTGCCGGAGTTCTAGCTTTAGGATTACACTCTATCGGAATGTTAGGGAAATTATATTCAGAAGGAATTGAAAATATAGATAAAGGACCGACGGAAGCGTTAATAGCTACAGGTGCGAATCGCTTTCAAATACTTTGGTATGCAGTATTGCCACAAGTATTACCGGATTTTCTATCGTATACGTTATACAGGTTCGAAATTAATGTACGATCCGCTGCCATTTTAGGTGTTATTGGAGCAGGTGGGATTGGTACGCCTCTAATTTTTGCACTGAGTTCACGCAATTGGTCTCGTGTGGGTATTATTTTATTGGGTATTATTTTATTGGGTATTATTTTAATGGTAATTATCATTGATTTTATTTCAAGTTCGATACGGAAGAAAATTGTATAATTTATTTTAAGCACCTATAAAAGGTGCTTTTTTATATAATAAGAATAATAAATGTGAGCAATAGGGGGGATAATTTGGCTTTACAGCACGAGTTTGTATTTGTTTCGAATGAAAAAAAAGGGTTGGATTTTATAGGTATAGATTGGATTGAACTTTGTTTTCTATATAAAGAAGAGGCAACGATAGATGAGTGTGTTGTATTAAGTGATGAGCTAATCGTATATCTATTAGATTTTACCCATTGGATTCCGACCTATTATCCAGCGAAAAGAGCAGAAGGGTTTGGAATTCACTATTATGGTATTACGAAAATAGAACAGCAAGGGGCAGTGATAGCAGAACAGTTATTTTGTTCGCTAGTTAACATGTTTTCTCTAGCGCCAGAAACAATCGAACTGACAGGGCAGTTTCAATGGGAAAATGATAATAATACTGATGGAGGATATGAAAGATACGTATTTGATCGAGATAAATTATGCCAAGATTTAAATTCTTTTATTCGTTTGCTTTGCAGAGTGAAAAATGGGGAAGGATATATTTTGCATTATGGAATTTGAAAATGATGAATAAATATACAGATAATTCCCTTTCTTTTTAAAATAAAAATAATGAAAAAGTATGTCATATTGAATACCCATACATTCCCGAAATCATTGATTTTTTTATGAAAAGCCAAAAAAATATCAACATATTTGTCGATACATGTTGTATAATCTTGCGTGGGAAGCTATCATATAAATGTATAAAACGTTTACTAATATAAGCGAAGGGAAGAATAGCATGTCACATTCAATCGAACAACTTTCTATCAACACGATTCGCACATTATCCATCGATGCGATTGAAAAAGCAAACTCTGGTCACCCAGGAATGCCAATGGGTGCAGCACCAATGGCTTATACATTATGGACTCAATTTATGAAACACAATCCAAATAACCCAACGTGGTTTAACCGTGATCGTTTCGTATTATCTGCAGGTCATGGTTCAATGTTACTATACAGCCTACTTCACCTATCTGGTTATGATGTAACAATGGATGACTTAAAGAACTTCCGTCAATGGGGAAGCAAAACTCCAGGACATCCTGAGTACGGTCATACAGCAGGTGTAGACGCAACTACTGGTCCACTTGGACAAGGTATTGCAACTGCTGTAGGTATGGCAATGGCTGAAAGACATTTAGCGGCTAAATATAACCGTGATGCGTATAATGTAGTAGATCATCATACATACGCTATTTGTGGTGATGGAGATTTAATGGAAGGCGTTTCTGCTGAAGCATCTTCATTAGCTGCTCATTTACAATTAGGTCGTCTTGTTGTGCTTTATGATTCAAACGATATTTCATTAGATGGCGATTTAAATCGTTCATTCTCTGAAAGTGTAGAAGATCGTTACAAAGCATACGGATGGCAAGTAATCCGTGTTGAGGATGGAAACGATATTGAAGCTATCGCGAAAGCAATCGAAGAAGCGAAAGCTGACGAAAAACGCCCAACGCTAATTGAAGTAAGAACGACAATTGGTTTCGGTTCTCCAAACAAATCAGGAAAATCAGCTTCACATGGTTCTCCACTTGGTGTAGACGAAACAAAATTAACGAAAGAAGCATATGCTTGGACTGCTGAGCAAGACTTCCATGTAGCAGAAGAAGTATATGACAACTTCCGTAAAACTGTACAAGATGTTGGTGAAACTGCGCAAGCAGCGTGGAACACTATGCTAGGTGAATATGCACAAGCATACCCAGAATTAGCAAACGAATTACAAGCGGCAATGAATGGTCTTCTTCCAGAAGGTTGGGAGCAAAACTTACCAACTTATGAATTAGGATCAAAAGCAGCAACTCGTAATTCTTCAGGTGCTGTAATTAATGCAATTGCAGAGTCTGTACCATCATTCTTCGGTGGATCTGCTGACCTTGCTGGTTCTAACAAAACATACATGAATAACGAAAAAGACTTTACAAGAGATGATTACAGCGGAAAAAACATTTGGTACGGTGTACGTGAGTTCGCAATGGGTGCAGCAATGAACGGTATTGCACTACATGGCGGTTTAAAAACTTACGGTGGTACGTTCTTCGTATTCTCTGACTACTTACGTCCAGCAATTCGTCTTGCAGCATTAATGCAATTGCCAGTAACGTATGTATTCACACACGACAGTATCGCTGTTGGTGAAGATGGTCCAACACATGAACCAATCGAGCAATTAGCAGCGCTACGTGCAATGCCAAATGTATCTGTTATTCGTCCAGCTGATGGTAACGAATCTGTTGCAGCTTGGAGACTAGCTCTAGAATCTACAAACAAACCAACTGCTTTAGTATTAACTCGTCAAGACCTTCCAACATTAGAAGGTGCAAAAGAAGATACGTATGAAAAAGTAGCAAAAGGTGCATATGTAGTTTCTGCAAGCAAGAAAGAAACAGCTGATGTAATCTTACTTGCATCTGGATCTGAAGTAAGTCTAGCTGTTGAAGCGCAAAAAGCGTTAGCAGTAGACGGCGTTGACGCAGCTGTTGTCAGCATGCCATCTATGGATCGCTTTGAAGCTCAAACAGCTGAGTACAAAGAATCTGTATTACCGAAAGCCGTAACAAAACGTTTCGCAATCGAAATGGGTGCTACATTCGGATGGCACCGTTACGTAGGTCTTGACGGAGATGTGTTAGGTATCGATACATTCGGTGCTTCTGCTCCTGGTGAGAAGATTATGGAAGAGTATGGATTTACTGTAGAGAACGTTGTTCGTAAAGTAAAAGAAATGCTTTAATGATTTTAGAAAAATCTCTCCGGCATGGAGAGATTTTTCTATGTAAATGAGTTTTTTCGACAGAAAAAGTTTTTTATCTCTCCGCAGTCAGACAATCATTGCAAAATTTCTTCTATATAATGAAGGGAAAAGGTTGTCCAGATTGGGAGGCGAAAGATGAAAACGTATGAATTGTATTTAATTCAAGGGGATATTGCGAAAGCTTACTTTGGTCGTGAATATTTGTTTTTTGATTTATTTGCTAGATTTTCAGAATCTGGGTCCCTTTCGGAGAGAAAAGTGTTATATAAACAAATGATGTATATAACGATGCCATTACAAGTAATGAAAATTCACCATAAATTAGAACAAGCTTTGCGCGTTCTTGGTAAATATGATCGAACACATCATACACATACACTTTATACAGGAGCGGAATACGGCGAAATAATGGTGAAACCGCACTATATTCGCATGAATACCTCTGGAAACGTTTCTATGGAAACGACTTTCTTTGAGGTGTTAAGAAAGTGTGAATTAACATTTTTAGCTATGGATTATGAAAATACAAAGTACGGATGGCTGAATCCTCTAAAACAAGTACGAACATATGTGTAAAAAATGTCGAATTGTATCTTGTCTTATTGAAAAGGTTTTAGTACACTGTAAGGTAGACAACATGAAGGAGGAAAATATATGCCAATTTGGTTAGGTATTCTAGTGGGCGTAGTAGCACTAGTAGCAGGCGTGGCGTTAGGATTTTTCATTGCCCGCAAATACATGATGAACTACTTAGAAAAAAATCCACCAATTAATGAACAAATGTTAAAAATGATGATGATGCAAATGGGACAAAAACCTTCCCAAAAGAAAATCAATCAAATGATGAGCGCGATGAATAAGCAACAAACGAAATAAGCGCTAAAAGACACTCGCTAAGAGTGTCTTTTCTTTTTGTTAGTTATGTAGTTTAAAACTTTTAAAAATTCAGTATTTTTGGTAAACTGAAAACATCGCTCATTTTAAGGGAGGAGGATAAAAATGAAGGTATTTATTAATTTAGCGTGGTTTTTTAAACAAGAAAAACGAGCGTACATAATCGGAATTATTATGTTATTTGGTGTCGCGCTTCTTGAACTTGTAGCTCCGAAAGTACTAGGTATTGTAGTAGATGAAATTAATAATGGAACATTAACATCTGAAAAATTGTTGAAGTGGGTTATTCTGTTAGTAGTTGTAGGGATTACTATGTACATATTACGTTATTTATGGCGTATTATGATTTTTGGATCTTCGTTAAAACTAGCCCGTCAATTACGAAAGAATTTATATGAACATTTTACAAGGATGAGCCCATCTTTCTATCAATCACGTCGTACGGGTGATTTGATGGCGCATGCGACTAATGATATTCAGGCGATTCAACAAACTGCTGGATCGGGCGTTTTAACACTTGTTGACTCATTAGCGGTTGGGGGATGTGTACTCGTAGCGATGGGTTTTACAATTAGTTGGAAGTTAACATTGTTAAGCTTAATTCCAATGCCGATTGTAGCGATTTCGACAAATTATTATGGAACGTTATTACATAAAAGGTTTCATAAAGCGCAGCAATCGTTTTCAGAAATCAATGATAAAGTGCAAGAGAGTATGAGTGGGATGAAGGTAATTCGATCACTTGGACAAGAGAAAGAAGATTTACAAGCATTTCGAAAAAAATCAGAAGATGTTGTACATAAAAATATGTTAGTCGCACGTATTGATTCGTTGTTTGATCCAACAATCTCTCTTATCGTTGGATTTTCTTTTTTAATTGCAGTGTGTTACGGGTCAGTATTAGTTATGAGGGGTGAATTAACTGTAGGTGATCTCGTTACATTTACAACGTATTTAGGTACCCTCGTTTGGCCAATGTTAGCCTTTGGATGGTTGTTTAATATTATGGAGCGTGGGCGTGCTTCGTATGACCGTGTAGAAAAAATTCTCTCGCAAAAATCAGATGTAGTAAATAGAGAAGATGCTGTACATAAAGTAGCAAGCGGTGATGTTACATTTGCGGTCGATTCATTTTCATATAAGAAAAATGAACTGTTACAGCTAATAGATGTTCACTTTGATTTGAAGAAGGGTGAAACACTAGGAGTTGTCGGACGTACAGGAGCAGGGAAAACGACTTTATTAAAATGTTTAATCCGTGAGTATGATCATTTTAGTGGTGAATTAAAAGTTGGGGAGCGGGATATTCGCGATGTAACACTTTACGGTGTCCGTTCTGCCATTTCATACGTGCCGCAAGATCATTTTTTATTTTCAGCGAGTATTGGGGAGAATATTGCCTTCGGAAAGGCGGATGCTACATATAATGAAATAACCCGCGCTGCAGAGATTGCTTGTATTCATAATGACATCCTCCAATTTTCAGAAGGGTATGAAACGGTAGTAGGAGAAAGAGGCGTTTCGTTATCTGGAGGTCAAAAACAGAGAATCTCTATTGCACGTGCTTTATTAACGAATGCGGAAATTTTAATTTTAGATGATTGTTTATCAGCGGTAGATGCAAAAACAGAAGAAACGATTTTAAATGCATTAAAGAGGGAAAGAGCAGGAAAAACAACGATTATTACTGCTCATCGTTTAAGTGCAATTCAACATGCCAATCTTATACTTGTTGTGGATGAAGGCAGAATTGTGCAACGAGGTACACATGAACAATTAATGAAAGAAAACGGTTGGTATAAAGAAATGTACGAGAGCCAGCAGTTAGAAGCATTAGTCGAGAAAGGAGGCGTATGATGACCGGGAAGAAGCGGAGTGATTTAAGTAGATTACTTTCTTATATGAAGCCATATAAAAGGTTACTATCTTTAGCATTTATCTTTTTAGTTGGTGCAACTGTAACTGAAATGATGGGTCCTTTTTTAATTAAACAATTTCTTGATGAACATTTAGTACCACGTAACTTTGATCAATCAGCACTTGTTACTCTATTTGTAGTGTATCTTATTGCTCACTTATTAAAAGTATTATTTACTTATTTAGACTTATTGTATTTTCAAAATATCGCTTTTAAAATTGTTCAAGATATGCGTGTTGAAGTATATAATCATGTTCAAAAGTTGTCATTAAGTTTCTTTGATCGTACGCCGATTGGTACGCTTGTATCGCGCATAACGAATGATACGGAAGCAATTAAAGATTTTTATGTCAGTGTATTATCCACATTTGTCAAAAATGTAGTCTTTTTAATAGGTATTTTAGTAGCAATGTTTTTATTAAATGTAAAACTAGCTCTATTTTCTCTCGTATTAATTCCGATAATGTTTGCAATTATGGTGCTATATCGCCGGAAGAGTGCAGCCTTTTATTTAGAAGTACGTAATCAATTAAGCGTGTTAAATGCAAAGTTGAATGAGTCCATTCAAGGAATGAATATTGTTCAAGTGTTCAGGCAAGAAAAGCGTATGAGAAAAGAGTTTGAAGAAGTGAATAATAAACATTATAGTGCAGGGCGACGGACGTTAAAGTTAGACGCGTTACTTTTACGTCCAGCAACTGATTTAGTTCATATTGTGGCTATTGCGTTAGTACTTGGTTTATTTGGAATTGATGCTTTGAAGAGTCCTGTTGAAGTAGGTGTCTTATATGCGTTTGTTAACTATATACATCGTTTCTTCCAGCCTGTAAATGAGATGATGATGATGAAATTATCATTTTTCCAACAGGCACTTGTTTCATCATCACGTGTATTTCATTTAATGGATGAGAAAGATTTAGCTCCAGTTCAAAAAGGGGATGGAAATCCTCAAGTTGTTAATGGAGAAATTGAATTTAAAAATGTTACTTTTTCGTATGATGGAAAACGTGATGTTTTAAAAAATGTATCTTTTCACGTGAAACAAGGGCAAACAGTTGCTTTCGTTGGGCACACTGGTAGCGGAAAAAGTACTATTATGAATTTGTTAATGCGATTTTATAATATTAAGTCCGGAAATATTGTAATAGATGGTGTAGATTTAGAGAGATTTGAAGAAAGAGAAATTAGAAAGAAAATAGGACTCGTATTGCAAGATGCATTTTTATTTGCGGGAAATGTAAAACAAAATATTCGTATGTACAATGAAGAAATTACGGATGAAGAAGTAAAAGAAGCGGCACAATTTGTGCAAGCGAATACGTTTATTGAAAAATTACCAGAGCAGTATGAAACAGAAGTAGTAGAAAGAGGAGCTGCATTTTCTAGTGGTCAACGCCAATTAATTGCTTTTGCTAGAACGATAGCAACGAATCCGAAAGTATTAGTATTAGATGAAGCAACAGCTAATATTGATACAGAAACAGAAGATGCGATCCAAACAGCATTACAGCAAATGCGAAAAGGGAGAACGACTATAGCAATTGCACACAGATTATCTACAATTCAAGATGCAGATCAAATTTTTGTTATGCATGATGGAGAAATAGTAGAAAGAGGAACACATCAAGAATTACTGAGTGAGCAAGGGTTGTATTATAATATGTATTTACTACAAAATAAAGGGATTTTACAAAAGGCCTTGTAATTATAAGGCCTTTTTACTTTGTTTATAAAATATGTTTGCTCTCAATGTCTATAGTAGAAACGTCGTGACCCTTTATTAAAGTTGTACATATTGTATGTATACGAAATGAAAAAAATTGATAGGAGCTTTTATATGCAAGATAGATCTAGTTCAAATATTACGTTTATCGATGTGTCTCATTGGCAAGGGAACATTGATTGGAATGCAGTGAAGGGATCGGGTATTTCAGCGGCGTATGCAAAAGCGACAGAAGGTGTGAATAATCTTGATCCTACTTTGGTTCAAAATGTACAAGCAGCACGAAATGCGAATGTATTAATCGGTGCATACCATTTTGCACATCCAGAACTAAATGATGCAATTTCAGAAGCGAAACATTTTGTGAACATATTACAAAGCAATCAGACAGACTTAATGCCAGTTTTAGATTTAGAATCACCGATAGATCCGAGTAATAGTAATTTAACTGGTACTGCTATATCTAATTGGGCAAGAAGTTTCATAAATTATGTGAAACAGGCTACTGGAAAAGATGTCATGTTATATACAGGAGTTTGGTATATTAATGAGTTTGGAATTAACGGATTAAGCGATATTCCACTTTGGATTTCTAAATACTCTAGTACGCCGCCTGCTGATGCTGGTGGATGGACAGAGTGGACAGCATGGCAATACACAGATTCTGGTCAAATTTCAGGTGTATTAGGAAATTGTGACGTATCAGCAGCGGTTTCATTAGAAGCTTTGCAAGGAAATGGAACAAATGGTGGTGGAAATGTTTCTCCACCTAGTACTGCTACTGCAGTCTACGGCGTTGCTGTAATTAAAGGCGATAATGTAAATTTACGGAGTGGACCATCTTTACAATCTAGTGTAATTCGCCAGCTAAATAGAGGAGAATCATATGAAGTTTTGAATGAACAAGATGGTTGGCTTGCTTTAGGTGGAAACGAATGGATATACTATGATCCAAGTTACATTCAGTATAAACATTATGTGGCGACTATTACTGGTGATAATGTGAATCTGCGGGATGCTCCATCATTAAATGGAAATGTTATAAGACAGTTACATCACGGTGAGGCTTATAGAGTATGGTGTAAGCAAGATGGCTGGCTTGGGTTAGGTGGAAATGGCTGGATATACTATGATCCAAGTTATATTCAGTATGGTGTACAATAAAATGCACGTAAAAGGTATCTCGCCTGAGATGCCTTTTATTCTGCTATTTGCGGGCAGCCTGAAACAATCAGTGGGGAATGGGGAAAATCGCTTATTAAAGTCTCGCTTCATTAAAAATATGTGATTTTTACAAAGTGTATATTGAAAACATAGTATAATATAATGGATGTTTATAAAAATAAATGAAAATGGAATAAAGGAGTAAAGATATGGATTATGTGCTAATAGGTGTGGTTTTATTATTATTAGCTGTAGTATTCGTGCTGTTCTATAAAAATAAACAGCTAGAATCAGAGAGTCAGCAAGTAGAATTTGAAAAGAAACAAGCAATTGAAACGTATGAAACTGAAATTGCAGCTACGGTTACAGAGCATAAAGAACAACAAAATACATTGAAAAATATAGAACAGAAGAAATACAATGATTTACAAATAAGTGCAGCTAGAGAACTTGAAAATATGCGTATGATGAAAAATCAATTAGCTGTGCAACATAGTAAAGAACGCAGTGAAATGCAAGAAAAACATAGTAACGAAATTCATATGTTTCAAAAGTTAATTGCAAATTTGCGAGAGTATACGAAAAATGGAGCTGAAGTGAATACACACGAAACATTACATTATATGAAGCGTGGCTTCGTAGAGCAAGGCATAATACTAGACACTGAATTTCATATTATGCCAAATGTTTTTATTAGAAATCAGCATGGAGGAAATGATTGTCGCATTCATCATCTTGTCTTAAGTAAAACGGGTATGTATCTACTTGAGACGAAAGAATGGACAGGGAAATTAATTCATGGCTTAACGAAAGAAAATGCTAGTATATATTCATTTATGATTGATGAAATTGGCAAGTATCAACAAGAAGTAGAGAAAGAAGAGACATTTGAATGCGTTACAGGTGAAGATTCATTAACGATACAAGTGAAAAATGAAGGGAATCCAGTATATAGAGCGAAGAAACTATCTCATATTCTATACAATTGTTTGAAAGAAATACAAGTTGATATTGTAAAGGAAAAAGTAAAACCGATTGTGTATTTTTATAATGAGAGTGGGAAAGAAGTGCTAGATCTGTCTGAAGAAAAAACGCCGAGATTAAAAGATAGAGAGCAAATTGTAACGTTCTTCAGAAATGAGATCTTAACAGGGAAAGTAATATATACAGATCAAGAGTTAGAAAAACTTCGAGAAATCATTAGCCGGATGAATTATAAAATAAATTAAAAAGAGGTGGGCTTTTTGAGTGCTATATTAAGGGGTATTTTGTATGTTTATGTTTGTTTGTATATACTAATGTATCTTGCGTTTATGTTTGTTATTGATGTGGTTCATATGTCAGTAAGTGTAAAAAGTATGTTTGTAGTAGTCATGCCATTTGCTATATTAGTCGTAATTCAAAAGTTCGTCTTACGTACTTCTGTAAATCGTAATACAGAAAAAAAGCAAATGCTAGGTGTAATGATAGTAGGTTGTATTCTATTGATAGTGTGCACTGCGCAATTAAGTATGAATACATACACCTCTAAGTTTAATCAAGATCGGTGGTTACATGCTGAAGAGAAACGGGTACATATGGTAGATGATCTAATGCAAAAATATAAATTAACAGGGAAGTCAAATGAAGAAATCACAAAATTATTAGGAACGCCTACTGAAACGAGAAATGGAGAAGAAGGGATTACCACTTCGTACTATCTTGGAAATGAACGTGGCTTTATTTCAATAGATAGTGAACAGCTTGTTTTACAATTTGATAGAGATGGTAGAGTTATGGAATATAAGGTGCATAGAGGTTAAAGAAATGTAGAGGGAAGCTATATATTATAGCTTCTTTTTATATTCCAATATAGTAAATGTAGGCAAATAGTAGTCATTCCTATCTATACGAATCGGAATGAGTCTGTTATATTGTAAATGGTTATGTAGTTTAATAGTTTACTAGATGTCCTATATTTTGGTTGAGGAGGGGGAAATTAACACGAATTTAATTATGGCGTGTTAAGTATTATGATGAAAAAAAGATTTTATAATGTTTTAGCTGCATCGATTGTATTTAGCGTGGTAACGATTCCGAATTATTCCTATGCTAATGAGTTGGAAAAAACTGTAGCGGTTTCACCTGATGAACAAGCTTTAAAAAGTATTGAAAACCATATGAAAGAGGAAGATGGTCGAGGAGAAGATACAGGAGTAAAAAATGAAGTGCAAGGCGAATTTCTTGTACAAATAGTGAAAGAAGTACCTTTATATGATTCTAGTAATTTTCAAAAAGAGACAGGGGTTCACATTTCGAATCAAGTTGTAAAAGCTGAGAAGAGAAAAGGAAACGCTTACTATGTTCGGACTTCATCTGGAACTGGATGGATAGAAAATAGTGAGGGGAATGTAGAGGTTAAAGAATTTCACCCTTTATTAAGTGAAAAGTTGGTTATTAATGAAGTAACCTCTATTTACTCTGAACCATTTACTTCATACAAAGAAGAAAATGTATTGGAGCCACAAAATATTCAAGCAATTGGACAGGCCGGAGAATGGTTCCAAGTAAAAATAAATGATGAGATAAAATGGATTTATTCACCTTCAGCAAAATTTGAAGGAACAAAAGCTTCAATTATTCAAGAGGCAACACCAGCACGTACAAAACGTGCAGCAGTTATGTATGCTGCACCAATAGAAGAGAAAACAACGGATATTTATGGTGTAACTTTAAAAGAAATGATTGTACCGAAAGGAAATGAAAATATCCGTCCCGGTTATGCGATGAAGCCGAAGTATATTACGATTCATGAGACAGATAATTACAGTGTTGGGGCAAATGCTAAAAACCATGCAATATATTTATATAACCAAGCAACGGGAACGGAAGATCGTTCAGCGTCATGGCACTTTACGGTAGACGATAAAGAGATTTATCAACATCTTCCATTAAACGAAAATGCTTGGCATGCAGGAGATGGAGCAGAAGGAACTGGAAATCGAGAATCAATTGCGATTGAAATTGCTGTAAACGAAGATGGTGATTATAATAAAGCTGTTGAAAATGCTCGTAAATTAACAGCTTATTTAATGGGAGAATTACATATTCCTTTAGAAAATGTGAAGAAACATCAATTCTGGAGTGGAAAGAATTGTCCGGCTATTATGATTAAAAATAATGCGTGGGAACCATTCTTACAAGGAACAAAGGTTTATTATGATGCGAACCATAAAGATGATATAACAGGTGGTTGGTACGAAGCAGACATTCGTGAATTAGATAAACGAGGCATTATGATTGGGGATGGGAAAGGTTCTTATTGGCCAGAGCGTCTTGTCACACGTGGCGAATTTGCGAATTTAATTTCAAGATCATTACAGTTACCTGAAGGATCATCGAATTTTAATGATTTAAATACAGCACATCCATCGCTAATAGATGGTATTAATCGTGCAGCAACTGCTGGGATAATAAGTGGTAGAGGAAATGGGACGTTTGCTCCAAATGATACGATTAAACGAGATGAAGCTGTTATCATGATTGATCGTGCACTGCAATATAAAAAAATTAAAGGTAACTTAGTTCCGTTACCATTCTCGGATCAAGATTTAGCATATGATAAACAAGCTGTACAACGTGTTTATGGATTAGGTATTGTAAAAGGAAATGAAAATAATGAATTTATGCCGAAAGGTTCTGCAACGCGTGGAGAATCGGCAGCATTTATTAATAGAATGTTAAAAGTAATAGAAAGTAAATAATGAAAAAGCACTCGCTTTTGCGAGTGCTTTTTTATTTTTCAATATGTTACGGAAGGGAGAGAAGGATTTTGAGTGGAATAAGGAATGAAAGCGGAGGTGATGCATATATATGGATGCATTGGGTTGTTTTTATCTCGCTATTTGCGGGCAATAAGACTCCCACTTCAAAGTTTCACTTTATCATATTGTATAAATGAAAAGGGGGTAAGACGGTGAAAGCAATCCCGACTGATGTCCTGAGTAAAGAATTAATGGAAAGAGAAGGAGTTATATCTATTACAGTAAAGGAATTTGAAAAGATAGAAGTAGCTGGAGTAGTAGTCGCTGGTCCGGCAGTTATTTTGATTAATCAAGATTAAGTACATATTATTGAAATAAAAAGCATCCATCTAGGATGCTTTTTATTTGTATACAAGGAAGAATATGATGGATAATTGCTTTACTGGAGGGAAAGTCTGTGGCAATTATTATAACGATGTTAGTAATGGGAGTTTTATTAGGATTTGTTGGAGCAGGGGGAGCTGGTTTTATTATCGCAATACTCACTTTAGTATTCCACATTCCTATTCATGTTGCGCTTGCAACGTCTTTAACTGCAATGGCATTTACGACATTATCTGGGGTTATAAGTCATTATCGTGAAGGAAATGTTGTAGTTACTATAGGAGGGATTGTTGGTGGATGTGGAGCACTTGGTTCTTATATTGGTGCAAAGCTTGGTTCACTTATACCACCGCATCTTCTTCATTGGTTTACAGCTGGGATGTTATTTTTATCTGCAATTTTTATGTTTGTTAAATTAATTAAGTTTCAAAATAGGGAAGAACTACTTTTAGCAGAAATTAAAGATTTTTCGAAAGACAATATAATGAAATGTATATGTCTCGGATTAGTCACTGGAATGATGGCTGGTTCATTTGGGATTGGTTCTGCACCATTTATTCAACTTGGATTAATGGTTCTATTAGGATTAACAATCCAGCAATCTGTAGGAACAACAATGCTTGTCATATTGCCGATTGCGATTGGAGGTGGGCTAGGATATAGTTCAGAAGGCTACCTAGATTATATACTGTTATTGCAAGTATTAATGGGCACGATGTTAGGAGCGTATATCGGGGCGAAGTTTACAAATTATGCACCACGTATGCTTTTGAAGCTTTCAATGATTATGACACCAGTTGTAGCTGGATGTATGTTATTGATGGAATAAAAATAATATAGCAAACTAATATGTTTTACGAATGAATTATGTAAGTAATTCATATTTCCCATATAAAAGGATTTACTTTAATATAATGAGTGTAAAGTTCGAGTATTCGAAGTACTACTTGAATTATATCCCTATCCCTTTTCTAAAAATGCGAACAAGTTTTGCCCTATTCTATTCAATAATTAATTGCATAGAAATATATTGTTCGATGACCATTATGGAACGTACATAATGGGAAAATCCCGATCCTTAAAGAGGATGCCCCTAATCTTCATGTGAAAATATGATCGGATAAGAAAGCTGACCAATTTATGGTCGGCTTTCTTTTTGTTCAAAAGTTATTTCTTCTTTAATTTCTGTTTGCAATAATAAAGCTTTTCCGAAACGACGTTTACATTCCGCACGCACTTTTTCAATGGCTAGTAGCTGAGTAGTGGCGGGAACTGTTACGATAGCTTGGCGTGGTTTTCGATTTTCTTCACAAAAGACACATTCCACAACATATTTAGAAATCATATTTTCATCCTTCCGTTTTTAATTTCTAAGAAGGGATTGTCTATGAAGTTAATGTGATTTTTCGTCATTAGTTTACTTTTTTCCTCTTTTTTCAAGGAGAAAATGATAAAAAAGGTGAATTTTTGTAGGGGAGGGATGTATATGGAAAGATGGATAGGTTGTGCAGCAGTATGTATAAATGAAAAAAATGAAGTTTTAATGGTGTTGCAAGGGCAAAAGGGTGAAGAAAAAAGGTGGTCTGTTCCAAGTGGAGGGCTTGAAAAGGGAGAGACACTAGAAGAATGTTGTATTCGAGAAGTTTGGGAAGAAACAGGTTACAATGTGGAAGTTGTAAAGAAAATATACGAAAAAGAAGGTATTACATACGGGGTTCCTGTATACATTCATTATTATGTCGTTAAAAAAATAGGCGGTAGTATGAAAATCCAAGATTCTGATGAGTTAATACATGAAATTGCTTGGAAGAGGATAGATGAAATGAAGGAATTAACGCTATCTTTCCCGGAGGATTATGAGGTTTTAAATAAATATATAAATAAAAAAGCGAGTGTTTAAACACTTGCTTTTTCAATGTATCCACGACAAGAAAAGCGGAACGATAACTAAACTAGCTCCTGCTGTTAAAAGCATAGATAAACTTGCAATGGTTCCTTCTACAGGGCCGATTTCGAATGCTTTTGATGTACCGGTTCCATTTGCGCTAGTGCCTAACATAATGCCTTTTGCGAGCGCTGTTTTAATACGGCATATACGTATGAGAGCAGGTCCGAGCAATGCTCCTGTTAACGCAGTTAAAACAACAAATACAGCTGTTAATTGTGACATACCACCGATCATTTCTGAAATGGCCATTGCAATTGGTGTCGTTACAATATGAGGCGCTAAACTATGTTCTAACGATGAATCAATTTGAAAATAATTAGCTAGTAGTGCTGAAGTAATAACTGATAAAAATGAGCCGACAATGACATTAAGTAAAATAGCTATTCCATGTTTCTTGAGTAAATCAAAGTATTTATAGATTGGCCATGCGAAAGCAACTGTTGCAGGCTTTAATAATTCTGTTAACCATTGACCACCTGTTTCATATGTTTCATAAGTTGTGTCTAGTCCGAGTAATAAAGCAATTAAAATAATAGGGCAGACGAGAAGAGGAGAAAGTAAGCTCCAATTCCAGCGTTGATACATTTTCTTCGATATCCAATATGTGAATAGTGTTAATAGTAAACAAAGAAAGCCGATCATTGTGTTGATCCTTTCCGCTTTAGTAGCAATTCTGTTAGGAGTCCTGTAGCGAGAGTGACACAAAGTGTACTAATCATAATAATTAAAATGAGATCGATTCCATATTGTGATAGTGTATCTTTGTAGCGTATGACAGCGACTGCAGAAGGAATGAAAAATAAAATAAGTTCTTTTAATAAAAAGTTTGCTCCGTCCTGTACCCACTCTTTTTTCACTAGGTTAAATTTTAATGAAATTAACAATAAAAAAATACCGAGTATACTTCCTGGAACTGGGAGGTGTGCCTGTTTTGCAATCCATTCACCTGTCCAAGCGAAACAAAATAATAATAAAATTTGTCCGCTTAATTTCCACCATTTCATACAGTACCCACCTCTTTCTTTTTTTACATAAAAATTGTAAAAAAGAATTAACAATTTCTACTATACGTTCATTCGAAAAATTTGTCTAATATATAAATTATATGTTATTAATATATTAGATGTATTAATTGAAAGTGAAAAGGGTGTCCAAAATGGAATTACGGCATTTGCAATATTTTGTTGTAGTGGCAGAGGAGTTACACTTTGGACGAGCAGCTGCTCGTTTACAAATGACACAACCACCGCTTAGTCAACAAATTCAGCAATTAGAAAAAGAAATGGGAGTTATGTTATTTTCAAGAACGAAGAGAAAAGTTGAATTAACAGAAGCTGGAGAAATGTTTTTAAAAGAAGTAAAAAAAGCGTTCGAACAAATTGATAAAGCAGTAGAAGTTGCACAAAGTGCCCAAAGGGGAGAAGTGGGATCACTTTCAATTGGTTTTGTAGGTGCGGCGATATATGATATTTTACCATCTATCGTAAGGGAGTATAGAAAGAAATTTCCGAGAGTGTCTGTTGCATTACATGAACTGTCAACACCGGATCAGGTGCATGCACTTCACGATAACCGTATTGATATTGGCTTTTTGCGTCCGCCAATTCCAACGCAATTACTAGAGTTAGAACCAATTCAAAAGCTTTCTTGTACGTTATGTTTACCGAAGGCACATCCACTTGCTGAAAAGGATGAAATACATATTGAAGATTTAAGAGACGAACCGTTCGTATTTATTACGAGACCGGTATGGCCAGCGTTATACGATACAATTTTATCACTTTGCCGCGACGTAGGATTTAGTCCACACATTGTACAAGAAGCAACGGAATATCAAACAGTTATGGGACTTGTAGCGGCAGGAATCGGAATTACGGTAATACCTGTATCGGCGAATAAATTGTATAAAACCGAAGTCGTATATAAAGAGTTATGTGATTCTAATTTTGTTGCAGAAATGTCAGTAGCGTACAAAAAAATGAATACTAATCCAGA
Source organism: Bacillus cereus group sp. N6 (assembly GCF_016483705.1). Taxonomy (NCBI): domain Bacteria; kingdom Bacillati; phylum Bacillota; class Bacilli; order Caryophanales; family Bacillaceae; genus Bacillus; species Bacillus cereus group sp. N6. Next base: position 22,717 of record NZ_JAEHBI010000047.1, on the reverse strand, counting down.
ACTTTTAGAGTTTTTGAAAATTGCAAGAGAGAAGAAAAGAATAGAAGTTGAGGATGAGATTAATTAATTTGTTAAAAAGTACACCTCGTTAAACACTAAAGCGGAAATGCAATATAATTGCATTTCCGCTTTAGTGTTCTTTTTTTAGTTCTATACTAAAGAGATAAACATGTTCGTTTTCTTGTAATAGTTGGTCAATAGCAGTTTTTTCCTCAAGCATTGGAATTCTTACGGTTTCTTTATTCGTTTTTATTATAGCCGCTAAAGTCGTCTTTTGATTGTATGTTAAGTTTATAGCAGATTGAAGAGTAGTAGAGGTAGAGCTATTTATGATTGGAGGTGCTTCTTCAGGAGCGAGCATGGAACTACCTTCAATATTAACATACCAATGTTTTTGCACTTGTACATCTTTATCGAGTTGGGATTGAGGTGGTAAAAAAGAAAGCTTTACTTTCTTTTTTTGAAAATGGGAGGTAGCTATATTCGCAATTACGTTTGTTTTTTTACCATTTTGATAATAATCAATTGTAGCATGTATTTCATCTTTTTCATTTTTTAGGGTAACGTTATAAAACATGCTGTCTCCTTCTTGAAAAGGAGTCATTTGTAAAATAGAAGATTGCTCTTCTGTTAATTTGTATGGCTCAACAATGGCGATCTCATTGTTTTTAAGTGAGCTACAACTTGTGAGAAATAATAAAAATAAGATTGATAGTAATTTTATGCGCATGCAACCCCCTCCTTTTTACAATTATATTCTGAATATGATTTATTTTCCATTTTATTTTCTAGGACTAAAGACTTAGAAAAAATTCAGATTGTAGTGGGATGTTTAAAATGTCATATTTTTATACACTAGTAGTATAGAATGAGTATGGTATGAAGTAAGGTAGGGGAAGAACATATGTCTTTATGTCAGTTAGTGAGAAAAAATATAAGAACATTTGCTGCCAAAAGGATGAAGCAATTCATGTGGGTTGCTATGAGTACTATGATTTTATTTTTTATGATATCGCTCCAATTTAATGAAGGAGCTATTGGGAAATTAGAGACTACACTTTTATTTCAAATGAGCTTTTACATGCTGTTTATTGTATTCATTTTTATTTGTATTTTTACTACATATAAAATAACGTTTTCTCTTCTGCAAGTGAGGAAAGAGGAAATTAAATCTTATGTAGCAGAGAGTAGGAAGAGAAATGACGTACTATGTTTATTATGTCAGGAGCAATTATTTATTTATGGAGCAGCGTTTGTTTTTGGATTAGTGAATGGGATGTTATTTTTGAAATTATTTACGATTATCTTTATGAAAATAGCAGGAATACAAGGGATAAATAGTGCACCGATTACAATATATGCAATAGTAGTTGTTAGTATAATTATGATTGTGGTCGTCCTATTATCGATGATGCAATGTTTTCGATTTGTTCAAAGTTTACAAGATGAAAATTCGTTTTAATTTAAGGAAAAGGCATGAGAAATCATGCCTTTTCTTATTTTACACATAAAAATAATCATGTTACAGTGTAAAGATCTGACAAAGAATGGGAAGGAAAGGTTGTATAGTATGACAAATGAACAATCAATTGTAAAGGTTGAGCGGTTAACGAAGCGAATCGGTTCAAAGACACTTGTAGAAAATATTAGTTTCGAAGTTAAAAAGGGTGAAGTAGTTGGCTTGCTCGGACCAAATGGTGCTGGAAAAACGACTTTAATGAGAATGATGGTCGGCATGATTCGTATGACAGAGGGTGAAGTTTGGATTGACGGTCAATCTGTAAAAAAGCAATTTGAAAGTACTGCTGCGAAAATTGGAGCAGTAATTGAGACACCGGAATTTTATCCTTTTTTGAGCGGCTATGAAAATTTAACATATTTCGGACGAATGAATGGTAACGTGACGGAAGAACGTATCGATGAAGTAGTGAAATTGTTAGGGATGGGACAAGTAATTGACCGAAAAGTAAAAGCATATTCACTCGGCATGAGACAACGTTTAGGAATTGCTCAAGCGCTTATTCACGATCCAGATGTATTAATATTAGATGAACCAACGAATGGATTAGATCCTAGTGGAATACATGAAATGAGAATGTACATAAAGAAAATTGCACATGAACAAGGGAAAGCGGTACTTGTATCTAGTCACTTACTTTCAGAAGTTGAATTAATGTGTGATAGAGTTATCATTATTCAGCATGGAGAATATGTGGCGACGCAAAATATTCAGCATAATCAAAGAGAAGAGATGGAGACAATCCGTATACGTGTAGATGATGCGAATAAAGCAGCAGAAATGTTAGACCAAGATGTTTTAATAAAAGGTAATGATCTACTTATTCATGTAAAAGATGAAGAAATCCCAAATGTTATTCGTATATTGCTTGAGAAAAATATTCAAGTGTATCGTGTATATGAAGAAAGAAAAACGTTAGAAGAGCAATTTTTAGAATTAACAGGGGGAAAAGATATTGTTTAATTTAGTGTATAACGAACTGTATAAAATATTTAAGCGAAAGCGAACGATTATTCCCTTTGCAGTTATTGCAGTATTAATAATTGGATTAGGGTGGGTTACGGTAAAGTATTTAGAACCGGAAACAAAAGGATGGAAAGCCGATTATACAGAACGAACTGTAGAAATAGAGAAAAAGCTAGGTATGAAAAAAGAAGCTATATTAGCAGAACGATCTGGGGACGAGCTTGTAAAGGAATATCAGCTTAAGATGAAGCATTTAGATACAGATACAGCACCGGCAAGCAGTTCTCCGCTTTCTTTCATGAGAGATACAGGTTTTATCGTATTTCCAATATTGCTCCCATTTATCCTCGTGTATGCAAGTACAATTTTTGCGAATGAATATAGCTGGGGAACATATAAATTTTTAACGATACGACCAGCGAGTCGATTTAAAATTTTGACAGCTAAATTTTTAGCAATTGTGATATTTGCAGCGTTATTGTTTATATTTAATATGATTTTCTCCACTTTATGTGGACTTGTTATTTATAAATTCCAACAGCCTGCATGGAGCGAGCTTATTTTCCAAGATGGAAATATTATAAAACAAAATATTTTTGTGGAAGCTAGTAAGTATTATATCTTATCGTGGTTGCCGACGATTGTGTACGCAGCGTTTGCATTTATGATTTCTGTATTAACAAGATCTAGTGGAGGCGCGATTGGTATTTCACTATTTCTTGCTTTATCAGGAAATATTGCATTATTAGCAGCGACTAGATATGATTGGGCGAAATATTTATTGCCAGCAAACACAGATTTATACAGTATTTCAAAGAATGGAAGTTTTATTGATGGAGTAACATTCCCGTTTGCTTCATGTATGTTATTACTATATTTATTTGTATTTTTAAGCATTTCCTATACAGTATTTTTAAAACGCGATTTAACTTAAAAAAGGAGCCGTTAAGTATTTCTTAACGGCTCCTTTTTTATGCAAATTGTTTAAGTGCTTTTTCAGCTAACAAAGCGAAGTATTCTGCACTTATAGGTAATGCTTGCTCATCTACTGTAAAAGCTGGATGATGCCATTCATGTGTACCACTCGTTCCCATAAAAACGAATGAACCAGGTATTTCTTGTTGATAAAAAGAAAAATCTTCTCCGGCCATTGACGGGGTAGGAGAGATGATATTTAAATTCATTTTTTCAGCAACTTGAGAGGATAAGTTTGTTAAAGATGTATCGTTATGAACAGCAGGAGGACCTGCATAAAAACGAAATTCTGTTTTTACACCTAATGCATCAGAAACTCCTTGAATAATACGTTTCATTAGTGCAGGAATCTTTTCACGTGTTTCAGTTTGGAATGTACGTACAGTTCCTTCCAGCGTTGCTTTTTCAGGAATTACGTTCCACGTATTTCCTGAATGGATGTTTGTGACACTGACGACGGCATTATGTGAAGAGCTTATATTTCGGCTTACAATTGTTTGGAGTGCCATCACGATTTGAGAGGACGCGACAATAGGGTCTACCCCAGCATCAGGTACAGCTGCATGTGTACCAACTCCGTGAATTTTAATTTCAAATCGATCGACCCCGGCCATCAGTGGACCATCTTTAATACCGATTGTACCTACTGGTAAATCAGGTTTATTATGCATACCGAAAATAGCTTGCACGCCATGTAAATGCCCGGCTTCAATTATTTTGCGAGCACCATTGCTACTTTCTTCAGCTGGTTGGAATATAAAGCGTACAGTTCCGCTAAGAGAAGATTCTTTTTCTTTTAATAAATAAGCGGCACCTATAATAGCAGCTGTATGAAAATCATGCCCACAAGCATGCATTTTACCGGGAATTTTTGAAGCGTACGGTAAATGTGTTTCTTCTTGAATAGGAAGGGCATCAATATCAGCACGGATTGCTATAATTGGTCCGCTATTATTCCCTGAAATTTCAGCAATAACGCCTGTTTCTAAACTAGAATTTATAATCGTAATGTTTTTCTCTTCTAACCAATTTTTTATAGTCTTCGTCGTTTCAAATTCTTCGTATGATAATTCTGGATGCTCATGTAAATTTCGACGAATAGAAATTAGCATCTCAGTTAATTGCTCTAGATTTGCTGCCACGTATAATGCCTTCTTTCTTAATTAATGTATTTACATTAATTATACAATAAGAAAAGAGAGGATTCTCAAATGAAAATCCTCTCTCGTTTTATGCTGCCAATTTTTTGTGTGTATGATGTTTATGATAACGCCCACGCATTGCATAGGCAATTTGCGGGATTGCAATACCGATTAAAATAAGTGATACACCGATCCATTGTGAAGATAGCACCGCTTCTTTTAAAACGAATACAGACATAATTGTTGTAACTGGTAGTTCTGCTGCACCAAGAATAGTCGCTAAGCCAGAACCGATCTTTGGAATACCGATTGTAAAGGCGATAGAAGGAATGACGATACTAAATGTTCCTAATCCTAAACCGTATTTCCAAAGTCCTTCAGAAATTGCACCGCTAAAAATAAATGTTGGCGGGAATACGATCATTACTAAAGTTAAAGCGCCAGTCATTAAGAGAACACCGCGCGGTAATGAAGGTACTTCAACAGCAACTTTTCCGCTCACGAAAATGTATGTTGCGAATGTAACAGCAGATAATAAACCTAGTATGATTCCAGTCATATCGAAATCACCTGCTGATTTTTCTAGTAAACCACTTGATAAAAATGTACCTGCAAGTAAGAAAATAACGGAAATAACCTTTTCTCTTGAAGGTAATGTTTTTGTTGCGACTGCTTCAATAATAATTCCGACCCAAACGAATTGGAATAAAAGTATAATTGCAATAGATGCTGGTACAGTTTTTAATGAAGCATAATAAAAAATTCCAGTAAAACTTGCAGATGTACCTGCAACGAATAAAATTAACGCTTGTTTTAATGGAACACGATGTCTAGAAAATAGAAGAGTAATAGCAAGCAAAATAATCCAACCGAACAAATATTGGCTGCCAATTACCTCTCCAAGTGAAAATCCTTCTGCATAGGCAAGTTTAACGAAAATAGCTAAAATCCCATAACTACACGCTCCTAATAAAACTAAAAGAGAATAACGAAGCATGAAAAATTCCTCCCATCTATATGAAATTGTTCCTAACGGACATATATAACTAGAGGGAAGTATACAAAATTAAAAATAAAGGGTCAAATAAAAGAAAAGTGTGACATTTTATAGAATAATAATAAAAGTATGATATTTATGCATAATCTTGAAATTAGTAATAATAAAAGTATTGTAAAATCAGCTTCGTATTGTATAAAGACAGCATTTGAAAAAAATATTTTTTAGGGATATAGAAGGGTAGTCCATTATAGTGTGCTAATCATTTGAGAAACTATGTTACCTTTGTTATGTTAATAACAATTAGAGAAGTTTCTTAGTCCAATTAAGATTGTTCTATATAATAGAAGGAAATGAAAACGTTTTATTAGAAACTGTTTGTAAGGGTAGTTTTTCTTATTATCACGTTGTTAAAGTGAGTTCACGAATTGTTCATAGTATTTTTATGTGTTTTTGCTACAATATGTAAGGAGAGGAGTGGAATCATGCAAGATATTAGTATTTTTTTAGCGTTTGGCGCTGGATTTTTATCATTTATTTCCCCATGTTGCTTACCGCTTTATCCGGCATTTTTATCGTACATAACAGGTATGTCGGTTTCTGAGTTGAAAGAAGAAAATGCAATGCTTCGCAAAAGAAGTATGATACATACAGCGTTTTTCTTACTTGGATTTTCAATTATATTTATTGCAATTGGATTTGGTACAAGTTTTATTGGAGGCATCTTTACAAATTATAAAGATTTAATTAGACAGTTAGGTGGTATATTTATCATCGTGTTCGGTCTTATTATTGTCGGTGTGTTTAAGCCAAAGTTTTTAATGCAAGACCGTAAATTTACGTTTAAAAATCGTCCGAGTGGCTATTTGGGATCCGTTCTAATTGGGTTGGCATTTGCTGCAGGGTGGACACCATGTACTGGACCTATTTTAGTGTCTGTAATTGGATTAGCTGCAACAAATCCAGAATCAGCAATGATTTATATGATAGCATACATACTTGGGTTTGCTATCCCATTTTTCGTACTATCATTCTTTATTACGAAAATGTCTTGGATTAAAAGAAATAGTATGAAATTCATGAAGATTGGAGGATATGTTATGATTGTCATGGGTATCTTCCTATATTTCAACTGGATGACGAAAATTATCGTATATTTCTCAAGTTTATTTGGTGGTTTTACCGGTTTTTAGTATTATTCTGTGAAAATGTTGGAAATACTAACGGAAAAGCATATAATGAAAGTATATTTTGCATATAGCCACAAAAAAGGATGAGAAAATATGAACATAGTTGTTTTATCCAGTATCGTTGCTGTTTGTATGGCTGTTGGTGCGATGTTTATTCGTTTAAAAGCAGCTAAGAAACCGGCAACATTGAAAAAAATTATACTTCCACCATTTTTTATGAGCACGGGAGCGTTGATGTTTGTTTTTCCTGAATTTCGATTAACTCCAGCAGAAATGTTAGAAGCAATTGGCGTCGGTTTGTTTTTCTCTATTTTTCTTATTAAAACATCTAAATTTGAAATTAGAGGACAAGAGATTTATTTGAAGCGTTCAAAAGCATTTGTTTTTATATTAATTGGATTACTTGTCGTGCGGATTGTATTTAAAACATACTTAAGTCAATCTCTTGATTTAGGACAACTTAGTGGCATGTTCTTCTTACTGGCGTTCGCGATGATTGTGTCATGGAGAATTGCTATGTACCGTTCCTTTACGAAATTACAGAAGGAAATGGAAAAAGAAGATGGTTTTTATAATGAAAAAGATATGAAATTAACTTAAAAACTGTATATGTATAAAATAAAAAGACAGCGTCAAAGGCGCTGTCTTTTTTATTGAAAATAATGTGAAGTTATTTTGCGAGTAAAGACTTATAGTTTGAATAATCAATCTCTTTTTCTTGTAGTTTTTTTACTAAAAATTTATGATCACGCTTCGGTGTAGCAATAATATATCCTTTAATAATTAAATCTTGTGTAATTTGAGAGGCTTTTTCTTGTAATGCCAGTTCTCCGATTTTGCCAGCAATTTTTGATTTAGCAACATCGCGAAATAGTTCTGGAACAGGACTTACGAGCTCTTCTAACAATTGTTTTTGTTCTTCATCCCATAAATGTCTAGTTTTATTAATATAGTGCTCTTCCCAATCTAAAATGGACATACCATCTTCTTTAGGTAATCGTTTTAGGAATTTTCTGAACATAAAGTATCCACCGATAGACATAAGTCCTAATAAAATAACAGTCCATAGCACTATGAACCAACTGAACCATCCTTCGAGCAAGCTTATCCCCCCTTAATGATTGCGGTTTTCTTTTATTCATATTATAAACAGTGATATTCATAGAAAGCAAGAACGCCTGGTCAATTTGACCAAGCGTTATCATTTAAACAAAGTATAGTTGTTCAACACATAAATTATTATTATCATCTTCTACATATTCAATGATTAATGTGCCAACTTTACGATCTTTATCTTCAGTTGTGAAAATAGAGTAAGAAGTAAAACGTGCTGTTGATAGGCCGCTTATATGTGTAGGTAAAGAAATGTAGTCGTTATCGCGGAAGAATTCCATCAGTTCAATATCTTCAAATTCTTTTCGATCAACTTGTTTGTTTGTATAGCGGCGTTGAAGTTGTTTTAAAGACTCATTCCAAGAAATTGCTTTTGTATCGTATACCATTGTTCTATCTCCTTACTGTATGTAATCATTAAGAACATACGTTCTAAATTAGTATACTCTTTTTATTAGAAAAGGGAAAGCAAAAAATAATGTAAGCTTGGATTTCCAAGCTTACGTTATTGATGCGTCCGTCATAATCTCTATTTTTATTATAAGTTAGATAAGATTAAGAAACAAGATGATATATATTCTGTTTATAGTTTTCAAAATTCTGTATATTATAGGTGTACTAAAGTGCAAGGGAATGAGAGGAATGGCATATGTAATTTCACTCCAAGGACCGATGGCAAGTGGGAAAACAACATTGGCTATAAGGTTAGAGCGATGTGGATTTTCAATTATATATGAAAATCCATATCCAATTGTAGAAAAGAGAAAACAATTAAATTTGGATATGAATTCAAAAGAAGGGTTTATTATAAATCAAAAAATGTTCATGGAAGCAAAAATAAAGGAGTTTCAAAATGTGAAAGATTCAGTCGTGATTTTTGATCGCGGACCAGAAGATATTGAATTTTATACACTCTTTTATCCGAAAATGATAGGGAAAGAGTGGGATATAGAAACAGAATTAAAAGATGAATTGTATAAATTAAGAGAATGCTGTTCGGATGCAATTTTTTATTTAGATGTTACGAAAAAGAATGTATATGATAGAAAAAATAATGATAGGACAAGAAACCGCAGTACATTTGAAGAACTATTTAAATTAGTAGAAACTGAAAAAGAATGGTATAAACAATTTCCTGTAACTTATGTGGACACGAATACATTAACAGTGGATGAGTTAGAAGCATATTTTATGGGCTGGTTAAAGGAGAAAGGACTATGAAAAAAATATTATTATTCGTATACCCAACATTTGCGGAGTTTGAAATTACAGTAGCAACAGCATTGTTGAAAAAGAAATATGAAATCATTACTGCGGGCTTAACAAAAGAGTTGATTATAAGTGAAACAGGATTGCAAGTACAACCGCATATAGAATTAAGTGAAGTGCGTGTAGATGAATATGAGGGGATTATGATTCCAGGGGGAGACGCAGTACATATGAAAGACGCAGATATTCTCTTTTCAGTCATTCGCCAATTTTCTGAAAAAGTAAAATTAGTAGCTGCGATTTGTGCTGGACCGTATGCGCTAGCAAAAGCAGGCTTATTCAAAGACATCTCGTATACAGTGACTATGGATTATAAAAAATTAGATTGTTTTCCAGTAGAAAATTTTGTGTATGAAGAAGTTGTGCGACACTCAAATATTATTACAGCACAGGGGCATGCATTTGTACCATTCGGAATAGCGGTTGCTTCTTATTTTGGAGTAGCGAACGAACATAATATAAATTTTTACGGTGGTAAGGGCAATATGATGCTGGAGAAACTTTTACATGAGAATGTATAAAAGCTAGCATTTGCTAGCTTTTTTCTTTTTTACATCGATAAATGGCTAACGTTTTCGGGTCGCGCCATATACCGTTATGAAGTGACAATTCATTTTCTACTTCTTCTTTTAGCCATTCCTTCATTTCGGCGTGAAGATATGTATTATCAGGTATATTTAGCGATGGAAACATGCTAGAAATATAGTTTACAATCGGAGTAGCATGATGAAAAACGAGAGCATTATGAATAACTGTTTCTTCAACAGTTGGAAAAACAGACTGTAATATCTCTTTACCATTTTCTAAACAAAATGGAGTGACTGATGATGTTGTTTTTGGTAAATCAAATGCGTCTAACATGCGGTTACACATTTCAACTATACGAGGTAATGTAACGTCAGAATTTGTTGTAGCTAAAAGTGAGCCTCCGGGACGAATTACTTTATGGAATCCTTGAACTGTTTTTTCGACATCTTTCATGTGATATAACATATGTCTTGCGATGACCCAGTCATAGCAATTAGCTTCAAAAGGAAGTTTACCAGCATCACCTAGTCTCCATTCAATTATGCTATTCTTTATTGCAGCTTCAGAAAGCATCGTTTTCGATTGATCAAAACCGGTTAGTTGGCCTTTATGACCGTTAGTTTGTAAAAGGGAAAGAAAATTTCCATTAGCACACCCAACCTCTAATATTTTTTCTTCTCCTTGAAGTTGTAAATGTTCCATGACGAGTTCATCTAAATTCATTTGTTTTTCTTCGTAATGTTTATGCGTATCGATACGTGTCTGTAAATGGTTGCTTACGTTATATTGGCGTTTTACATCATTCATTTTTTCACATTCCACCTTCGTGCAAAATTGCTGAATCGCGTGTGTTAATACGTCGGTTTTCCTTAAACCTTCGTAATGGAGTGCAGCTTCAAACCTTTCAAGTAATTTTTCTTCAATTCGAAAATGAATATCTTTTCGCTTCTTCATTGAAATCTCGCCCCTTTGCATCTGTTAGTGAGACTATAGCACGCCTGAAAAATTCGTGTAAATAATTTGTGTACACAAATGGAGGGGATGAAAAAATTGTTCGAATGTGAGTTTAAACTATTGACGATTTAACCGTTTTCATATATTCTTAAATTAAGAAATATTCAAATAATTAAAAGAAATGAGAGAGTCACATGCTTCTTCAAGGAACACATCGAATTGGTCGTATGGCCATGTTGTTGGCACTTGCGGACGAGAATGAAAGCCCTGTATTATCTATTCCAAAAGGTTGGAAGTATTGTACGGGGAAAGTGGGTTCGATGAATTCGCAAAAAGTTGTAGCAGCAATGGAAACAGCGGCTAAGAGCACCCAAGTTATTGAAACAGATGTTTACAGAGAAACACATGCACTTTATCATGCAATTATGGAAGCTTTGTACGGAGTGACGAGAGGTCAAATTCAGTTAGCAGACGTTCTTCGTACAGTAGGACTTCGCTTTGCCATTGTGCGCGGTAGACCATACGACGGAAAAAAAGAAGGCGAATGGGTTGCTGTTGCATTATATGGAACGATTGGTGCACCTGTAAAAGGATCTGAGCATGAGGCGATTGGTTTAGGAATTAATCACATATGATTTGCCCATAGTCTATTAGTTAGAAGGGGGCCTTACTTTTTTAGGACAGAAGTCTGTCTTAAAAAGATAAGGTCCCCTTTTGCCTTTTTAAGGAGGAAAAAGAATGATTACGTTAACAGGACACACATTGACAATTGAAGAAATGAAGAGGTTGTTACTTGAAGGGGAAGGTGTAACAGCTTGTCCAAATAGTATGCAAAAGGTGGCGGAGTGCCGCGAAGTTGTTGAGAAAATTGTAGAGGACGGAAAAGTCGTTTACGGTATTACAACTGGATTTGGAAAGTTCAGTGATGTGCTTATTCAAAAAGATGATGTAAAGGCACTTCAACACAATTTAATTCAGTCACATGCATGTGGTATAGGTGATCCATTCCCTGAAGAAGTATCACGCGGTATGTTAATTTTACGAGCGAACACGATGCTAAAAGGAGTATCTGGTGTTAGACCACTTGTTGTAAATATGCTTCTTGAGTTTGTAAATCGTAAAATTCACCCAGTCGTTCCGCAACAAGGGTCACTTGGTGCGAGTGGCGATTTAGCACCTTTATCTCATCTTGCGCTTGTATTATTAGGCGAAGGTGAAGTGTTCTATAAGGGGAAACGCGTTCATGCGATGGTTGCTCTTACAGAAGAAGGTCTTGAACCGATTGAACTTGAAGCGAAAGAAGGGCTTGCATTAATTAATGGTACGCAGGCGATGACAGCGCAAGGAGTTCTTTCTTATATAGAAGCAGAAGCAATGGCGTATCAAGCTGAATTCATTGCTTCGATGACAATTGAAGGATTACAAGGCATTATTGATGCATTTGATGAAAATGTTCATAAAGCGCGTGGTTATAAAGAGCAAGTGGAAGTAGCGAGCAGAATTCGTAACATCCTTCATGATAGTAAATTAACAACAAAACAAGGAGAACTACGAGTACAGGATGCATATTCACTTCGCTGTATCCCGCAAGTACACGGTGCTTCTTGGCAAGTTTTAAATTATGTGAAAGAAAAATTAGAAATTGAAATGAATGCAGCAACAGATAATCCGCTAATCTTTGATGGCGGAGAAAAAGTAATTTCGGGTGGGAATTTCCATGGTCAACCGATTGCGTTTGCGATGGACTTCTTAAAAGTAGGAATGGCGGAACTTGCAAATATTTCAGAGCGTCGTATTGAGCGTTTAGTAAATCCGCAATTAAATGATTTACCTCCATTTTTAAGTCCAGAACCAGGACTTCAGTCTGGTGCAATGATTATGCAATACGCTGCAGCGTCACTTGTTTCTGAAAATAAAACGTTAGCACATCCAGCAAGTGTTGATTCAATCCCGTCATCAGCTAACCAAGAAGATCACGTAAGTATGGGAACAATCGCTTCACGCCATGCACATCAAATTATTCAAAATGTAAGACGTGTTCTTTCAATTGAGATGATTTGTGCGATGCAAGCAGCGGAATATCGCGGTATTGAAAACATGAGTACAGTGACGAAGAGCTTCTACCATCAAGGCCGTCAACAAGTACCTTCTATTACAAATGATCGCATATTCTCAACGGATATTGAAAATATTACGCACTGGTTAAAAACGAATTATTCGATAAAAGAAAGATTAGATGTAAACGCGGCACTATAAAATGAGAAAAGGGAGAGATTGAAATGGAAAAAGTTAAACAAACAATTCGCGCGCCAAGAGGTACTGAATTACAAACGAAAGGGTGGGTTCAAGAAGCTGCACTTCGTATGTTAATGAACAATTTAGATCCTGAAGTTGCTGAAAAACCAGAAGAATTAGTTGTATATGGCGGAATTGGCCGTGCAGCTCGTAACTGGGAAAGCTACCATGCGATTGTAGATTCATTAAAAACGTTAGAAAGCGATGAAACATTACTTGTTCAATCAGGAAAACCAGTTGCAATCTTTAAATCGCATGAAGATGCACCTCGCGTTCTTTTAGCGAATTCAAACTTAGTACCAAAATGGGCGAACTGGGATCACTTCCGTGAACTAGAGAAGAAAGGTCTTATGATGTACGGACAAATGACAGCAGGTAGCTGGATTTACATTGGAACACAAGGTATTTTACAAGGAACATATGAAACGTTTGGCGAAGCGGCACGTCAACATTTCGATGGTTCATTAAAAGGTACATTAACACTTACTGCCGGCTTAGGTGGTATGGGTGGTGCACAACCTCTTGCTGTAACGATGAACGGCGGTGTTGTCATTGCTATTGATGTTGATAAGCGCAGCATCGATCGTCGTATTGAAAAGAGATACTGTGATATGTATACAGAATCATTAGAAGAAGCATTAACGGTTGCGAACGAGTATAAAGAGAAGAAAGAACCAATTTCAATTGGTTTATTAGGAAATGCGGCAGAGATTTTACCAGAACTAGTGAAGCGCAATATTACGCCAGATTTAGTTACGGATCAAACATCTGCTCATGATCCATTAAACGGTTATATTCCAGTAGGTTTCACATTAGAAGAAGCAGCGAAACTTCGTGAAGAAGATCCAGAACGTTACGTACAATTATCAAAAGAAAGCATGACAAAACATGTAGAAGCAATGCTTGCTATGCAAGAAAAAGGCGCAATTACATTTGATTATGGAAATAACATTCGCCAAGTTGCTTTCGATGAAGGTTTGAAAAATGCATTCGATTTCCCAGGATTCGTTCCAGCATTTATCCGTCCATTATTCTGCGAAGGAAAAGGACCATTCCGCTGGGTAGCACTTTCTGGTGATCCAGAAGATATTTATAAAACAGACGAAGTAATATTACGTGAGTTTGCGGATAATGAGCATTTATGTAACTGGATTCGTATGGCTCGTCAGCAAGTTGAGTTCCAAGGTCTTCCATCTCGTATTTGTTGGTTAGGTTACGGTGAGCGCGCGAAATTTGGTCGCATTATTAATGAAATGGTGGCAAATGGTGAATTATCAGCACCGATCGTTATCGGCCGTGACCATTTAGATTGCGGATCAGTAGCATCTCCAAACCGTGAAACAGAAGCGATGAAAGACGGTAGTGACGCAGTAGCCGATTGGCCAATTTTAAATGCATTAATTAATAGTGTAAACGGTGCGAGCTGGGTGTCTGTTCACCACGGTGGTGGCGTTGGTATGGGTTATTCACTTCACGCTGGAATGGTTATCGTTGCAGATGGAACAGAAGCGGCAGCAAAACGTATTGAGCGCGTATTAACTTCTGATCCTGGTATGGGTGTTGTTCGTCACGTTGATGCAGGATATGACTTAGCTGTGGAAACTGCGAAAGAAAAAGGCGTTAACATTCCAATGATGAAATAAGGAGGAGAAAACATGCTGGACACTTTACTAATAAATATCGGTCAATTACTAACAATGGATCAAGAAGATGGCTTGTTAAGACGGGAAGCGATGAACACGCTTCCTGTTATCGAAAACGGTGCGGTTGGAATTGAAAATGGCGTAATTACTTTCGTTGGAACAGCGGAAGAAGCTAAAGGATTACAAGCGAAAGAAGTTATTGATTGCGGCGGGAAAATGGTTTCTCCTGGTCTTGTTGATCCGCATACTCACCTTGTATTTGGTGGATCTCGTGAAAATGAAATCGCACTAAAATTACAAGGAGTTCCGTACTTAGAAATTTTAGAACAAGGCGGAGGTATTCTTTCAACTGTAAATGCAACGAAACAGGCGTCGAGAGAAGAACTTGTTCAAAAAGCGAAATTCCATTTAGACCGTATGTTATCTTTCGGAGTTACAACTGTAGAAGCGAAGAGTGGTTACGGATTAGATGATGAGACGGAATGGAAACAATTAGAGGCAACTGCACAATTACAAAAAGAGCACTCGATTGATTTAGTTTCCACATTTTTAGGTGCTCATGCAGTTCCGAAAGAGTATAAAGGTAGATCAAAAGAATTTTTACAATGGATGTTAGACCTACTACCAGAAATGAAAGAGAAGCAATTAGCTGAATTCGTTGATATTTTCTGTGAAACAGGTGTGTTCTCTGTTGAAGAGTCAAAAGAGTTTTTATTAAAAGCGAAAGAGCTTGGGTTTGATGTGAAAATTCATGCAGATGAAATTGACCCTCTTGGTGGCGCGGAAGCAGCGGCTGAAATTGGTGCAGCATCAGCGGACCATTTAGTTGGCGCTTCTGATAAAGGAATTGAAATGCTTGCAAACTCTAATACAGTAGCGACTTTATTACCAGGAACAACTTTCTATTTAAATAAAGAAAGCTTTGCTCGTGGACGTAAAATGATTGATGAAGGTGTTGCGGTTGCTTTGGCTACAGACTTTAACCCAGGTAGTTGTCCAACTGAGAACATTCAGCTTATTATGAGCATTGCAATGCTCAAGCTGAAAATGACACCAGAAGAAGTTTGGAATGCAGTAACAGTTAACTCTTCTTACGCAATTAATCGTGGCGATGTAGCTGGGAAAATTAGAGTTGGTCGCAAGGCAGATTTAGTTCTATGGGATGCTTACAATTATGCTTACGTACCGTATCATTACGGCGTAAGTCATGTAAATACAGTATGGAAAAATGGTAATATCGCATATACAAGAGGTGAACAATCGTGGAGCACGGCCACTATTTAAAGAAAAATGCAAAGTTTATCGATCGTGAAGTGACGAAATGGAGTGAGATGATTAAAGATTGGGAGGAAGGCTTGGAAATATTCGGTGCTGCCTTAATTGGAGCACCCCTTTCTAAACCATCTATTAGTCATTCAGGAGCAAGTTTTGCACCAAAAACAATTCGTTCAATGTTAGATGCATATAGCACGTACGCGATTACAGAAGAACATGATATGAAAGAAAGTGTCTTATATGATTGCGGCGATATTACGATGCATGTGACGGATATAAAAGAAAGTCATAAGCGAATTGCGAAAACAGTTGGTCATGTAACGAAAGTAAATCCGAACATGATACCAATCGTTCTTGGTGGTGACCATTCGATTAGTTTTCCGAGTATAACAGGGTTTGCAAATAGTAAAGGGAAGGTCGGCGTTATTCAATTTGATGCCCATCATGATTTACGTAATTTAGATGATGGTGGCCCATCAAATGGGACACCGTTCCGTAGTTTACTAGAAAATGATGTCATTACAGGAAAACAACTCGTTCAAATCGGAATTCGTAATTTTTCAAATGCACGAGCGTACCATGAATATGCAAAAGAACATGGCGTGACAGTGTATACAATGAAAGATGTACGAGAGCGACAAATCAAAGATATTATCACAGAAAGTATTGAAGTATTAAGAAAGCAAGGCGTGACTTCTATTTACATTTCTCTTGATATGGATGTACTAGATCAAGCATTTGCACCAGGTTGTCCAGCAATTGGTCCTGGCGGTATGGATAGTACGACTTTACTTGATGCGATTGAATTTCTTGGTAAAGAACCGCTCGTTCAAGGGATGGATATAGTAGAAATTGATCCAACCCTTGATTTCAGAGATATGACGAGTCGAGTAGCTGCACAAGTGATTATGAGTTTTCTTTTAGCGAGAGAGACAGTACGTAAGCAGGTAAGTGTATAGGCGTGAAATTAATAGGGAATGTTTAACGATTCCGTATAAAAAACACATTACTATTTATATGTAGTAATGTGTTTTTATGTAAAAAGAGAAGGTAAAATTAGAATGTATATATGTGAGGAAAAGTTAATAAGATTGCGGGTTTTTAATGATATTTTACGAAATTATTTTCTTAGTTCGAAAGGATTGACATTAAAAATAATTTTATGATAAAATAAAAATTTTGCTAAAAAATTGATTGTGTGTTAAGATTGAGAAGGTTACCATATATGGAGGTGGATTATTTGTTTCAAATTGGCGATAACATTGTTTATCCAATGCAGGGAGCAGGTATAATTAAAGCCATAGAAGAGAAGGAAATCACAGGAGAAAAACAACAATATTATGTTATAAAAATGTCGGGTAGTAATATGGAAGTAATGATTCCGGCAGGGAGAATATTGAGCTCAAATATACGACCAGTCACGGATATAACGGCAATAGCACACATATTGGATATTTTTCAACATGGAGAATCTGATAGATTACTTACGTGGAAACAAAGGTATAAATTGAACACTGATAAAATAAAGACGGGTAAAATACAAGAAGGTGCTGAAGTTGTACGTGATTTATTACGTATGCAGAAAGAAAAAGCACTTAATGCAAGCGAAAAGAAAATGTTAGATAACGCACACGAATTTTTGATTAGTGAACTGGGATTAATTGAAGGTATCACAGAAAGTCAAATAAAAAGCTTTTGTTAAGATTCATTACAAATAATGTATTAGATCCCAAAAAAGGTTTTGAATTTTTTGGGAACATAATTATAGAGAATTAATCATTTCAAAGACATTCAATTCTTTCAAACCACTTTTAGAGCATTAACCTCTTTTGTTATTACTACAATCAAATCCATTTTTATTTTTTAAATTCTTTACGAATATTCGAAGTTTAATTAAACACTTCGATAGAATAGTTACTTGATTTTTGCAATCCTGATTCACACTGGCACGGACGAGGAGCCGTAAGGATGAAAGAGAGGTAGGGCTTTCATTGTTTTAGGTTTATAAGTTATTATTTTTAGAAGAATACTGAACCATTCTCACTTCTACTGCTAAGGAATTTTTTATATGTGAAGAGATAATAATTGTTTATATTCTTTATATTAAAGAGATAAATGAATTTTTAGCCATATACGGTCAACTAAAAAGGAGTGTCATATAGTCGATAATTCGACTATGTGACAGCTCCTTTTTTCATGGGGATGAACGGATAAATAGAAAAAACAATGTGTTAGATATGCAATTATTATCGTAATGCTTGTTGTTTGCATGTTGGAAACGAATTTGTTCCCTATCTTCTTTAGAGCAATGACAGAGATGGAGACTAGGCGATGTGGACTAAGAAATCAATCGCGAAAGAATATAAATGGCGAGGCTGATGTACGTATATGGGGAAAAAAACGTGCTTTTGCACGGCTTTTTTTATGTTAGTTATCAAGAGAAAGCAAACAGATGTTACTCCATTACGATAATCGGCTTAATCGTTTTCCCTGTTTTAGAATCTTCAAATGCTTGAGCGATTTCTTCAAAAGAATAGAATTGTACAAATGTATCGAATGGGAATAATCCTTTTTGATAGAAATTAATTAATTTTGGAATGAATAGTTGTGGCACTGCATCACCTTCAACTACTCCTTTAATTGTAATAGCTTTTACGACAATTTCATTTGTTACGTTTATAGTTAAATCTTTTTTACCGACAGCAACAGTTGCCATAGTCCCTTTTACTCGTAAACATTGAATGGATTGAAGTGTAACAGTATTTACGCCAGTTGTTTCAAATGAGTAATGAGCTCCACCGTTTGTAATTTCTTTAATTTTGGCAACTGGATCTTCGATTAAGCTATTAATCGTGTGTGTAGCCCCTAATTCTTTTGCTAATTCTAAACGACTATCATGAATATCAACGGCAATGATTGTAGTACATCCAGCAATTTTAGCTGCCATTAAGCCACTAAGACCAACAGCGCCAGTTCCAAATACAACTAGGCTACTACCTGGTTTTGCTTGTAGTGAATGTAAGATTGTACCGCTACCAGTCATAATTCCGCAACCAAGTGGACCTAACAAACGTATATCAACATCTTTTGTTACTTTTACAACATTATTTTCATCAACTACGGCATGGTATGCGAATGAAGATTGGCCGAAGAATTGAGAAATATCATTATTGCTAAGATCGTGTATAGGTGTTACATGGCGTTTGTTTTTTCCAGAGAAGTTTAACTCAATCATATTTTCGCAAGCAGCAGCATTACCATCTAAGCAACTTTCACAATGACCACAGTAAGAGAATCCGAGTACTACATGGTCACCAGGTGTAACGGATGTTACATTACTTCCCACTTTTTCCACGATACCAGAACCTTCATGTCCTAAAACAACTGGTTTTGGTGTGGGCATTGTCCCGTCTAAAACTGTTGCATCTGTATGACATATACCAGAAGCGATAATTTTTACTAATACTTCATCGTCTTTAATCTCGTCTAAGTATACTTCTTGCATATTAAAATCTTTTTCGGGTTTAGAAACGATAGCTTTTGTTTTCATTGTTATCCTTCTTTCTAAAAGTTAAATAAGAAAAAATACGTTCAACTATGTAGGAGTCTTTTATTCGTTCCTAAAATTTTGTTTGTATAATAAAAAACAAATGAATGATTGAAGCCTCGTTACTGTAAGTTTGAATATAGTACAATGGAAATCGTTTTTTTAGTAAATAGTTTGAAAAACAATTACCAATATATTCTATAGTAATAAAAATAGAAGAAAAGAAAACATCCACTTAACAAGTATTTTGCTCATCCACTTACTGAACATAAAAATAGACAGTAGAGTCTTGAATACCAGAACCCTTAAAGTTAAAAAACAGTTAGTTTTACTATGCGAATATTTCTACATAAGAGCGTATAAATTGACGTTACTATCTAAAAGTAAGTATGATGCGATTATAGTAAGAATTTTTTAGGGGGAAGAAAAATGCCAAGTTCAAATAATAAAGCAGCAAGTATTTATGAAGGAACAAATATAAATGATTGGGGTTCTTTTGAAAATATTGAAGAAACGAAGTTATTTGACTCGATTCAAATTGGATCTTGGTCTCTTCGTAATCGCATAGCAATGGCACCGATGACGAGATGTTTCGCGAATCATGAAACAGGAATCGTTGGTACTGATGTAGTCGAGTACTATAGAAAACGTGCAGCTGATGGAGTTGGCTTAATTATTACAGAGGGAATCGTCATTAGCCCAAGAGCAAAAGGAAATCCAGGAGTACCAGGGATTTATACACAAGAGCAAATCGATTCGTGGAAGCCTGTTACAGAGGCAGTACATAAAGAAGGTGGAACGATTATTGCTCAAATATGGCATGTTGGCCGTATGAGTCATCACGAGATAATTGGTGGGCAAATGCCACAAGCACCGTCTGCTATCGCTGCAGAGGGAAATGTTCCGCGTTTTCGTAAACCGTTCGACACGCCAGAAGCAATGACGTTAGAAGAAATACAAGAGGTGATTGGTCAATACGCACAAGCTGCGAAAAACGCGATCGAAGCTGGATTTGATGGAGTAGAAATACACGGTGCACACGGATATTTAATCGATCAATTTACTTATGAGTTCGCAAATAAGCGTACTGATAAATACGGCGGAGATTTAAAGCAAAGGCTAACGTTTATGAAAGAAGTAACAGAGGCTGTAATAGAAGCTGTTGGGGCTGATAAAACACTTCTTCGCTTCTCTGCTTTCAAAGGTGATAATCCAACTTATATGTGGGAAAACCCTGAGCTTGCAATTGAAACGTTTGTAAATATGTTCAACGAAGTTGGATTAACGATGATCCACCCTTCAACGATGAATTATACAGCAGTTATTGCTGACGGAAAGAATTTTCATCAATTAGTAAGAAAATATTGGGAGGGTACGATTGTAGGAGTAGGGAATTTAAATCCGAAAGAGGCTGAAGAAGCGTTGCAAGAAGGAACAATTGATGTAGTGGCATTCGGAAGACCTTTAATAGCTAATCCAGATTTTGTTCATCGAATTAAAAATGCTGAAAGTTTAGTTGAATATGATGCGAAAGAGCATCTTGCTACGTTAATTTGAATAAAGATAAAAGGAGAACACATCAGGTGTTCTCCTTTTATTATGGATTTTCATAGGAGGAAGCGGGATGAGTGAAACGCTACTCGTTATTATTAGTATATTGCTCTTATTGATGTTACTATTAATTATTTTTTTTATTATTACATTTTTTATTAAAAAACGGACGCATCATTCTATATTAAAGCTGCATCCATACTTAGGAAGGATGCGTTATTTACTTGAAAAGATAGGACCGGAATTTAGGCAATATTGGTTTGATCATGATACGGATGGAAAGCCCTTTTCACGTTATGATTTTCAAAGTGTAATGTTTCTAGCGAAATACCGTTCAGAAATACTCGGTTTTGGATCAAAACGAGATTTTGATGCATCTGGATATTATATTGCTAATACATTATTTCCGATATTAACAGATGAATTAAGTGTGAATGTAACGCAAGAACGTGAAGGGAAAAAGTATGTGATTCATAAAGAAGGGTTATTTTCACGAAGAGAAAAATTGACAGCGGATACAACGAATCTTTGGTTATATGAAGAAGACGATGCAATTATCGTCGGTGAAAACCGCAAATATCCGTGGAAACTACATGGCATGTTTGGGGCATCTGCGACTTCTTACGGTGCGATTGGCGAAAATTATATTTTAGCGAGCGGATTTGGTGCGAAGATGGCTGGCGGATCGTGGATTAATACTGGCGAAGGTGGCGTTATTCCAGAACATTTACATACAGGTGCGAATATCGTTGCGCAAATTGGTCCGGGTTTATTTGGGTACCGTGATGAGGGTGGTAATTTTTCAATGGAGAAATTTATGGAGAAAGCAAAAGAAAGCAATATTAAAGCATTTGAATTGAAATTTGGGCAAGGTGCGAAAATACGTGGTGGTCATCTAGAGGGACAAAAAGTAAATGAGAAAATTGCTTCTGTTCGGAATGTGCGAAAAGGAGAAACGATTAATTCACCGAATCGATTTCCATTTTTAAAGAATGCAGCAGATACACTTTATTTTATTCAACGTTTGCAAGAAAACGGTGGTAAACCAGTTGGGATGAAGATTGTAATTGGACAGCAGGAGCCGTTGGAAGATTTATTCAAAAGGATGAAAGAGTTAAGCATCTATCCAGATTTCATTACAATTGATGGTTCAGAAGGTGGATCAGGAGCAACGTATAAATCGATGGCAGATAGTATGGGGATGCCGCTTATTCCAGCGTTACTGACATGTATTGATACAGCGAATCATTATGATGTTCGGGACAAATTCAAAGTGTTTGCCTCGGGGAAATTAATTACACCAGATAAAGTGGCAATTGCTTTAGCTATTGGTGCAGATGCTGTAAATTCAGCACGTGGATTTATGATGGCAAGTGGCTGCATAATGGCACTTCAATGTAATTCCGGACAATGTCCATCTGGAGTTGCCACGACGAATCCACACTATCAAAAAGCGCTAGATCCGTATGAGAAGAAATGGCGAGTAATGAATTATGTTGTTAGCATGAGATATAGTTTGTTCTCACTTGCGGCCGCAGCGGGAGTAAAGAGCCCGCGTCATTTAACGAGAGAGCATATTGTGTTTAAAGATGAGGTGGGGCGGATAGTTCCTCTTTCAGAATTGTTTCCTACTAGTAAATAGAAGATAAGCTATGTTTAATAGATTAAAAGTCATACATTTGAACTGCACCCCAATTGTTAGACACAGTCTAACAATTGGAGGTGCAGTTTTTTGTATGACAAAATTTACGAA